>JAHECH010000619.1 GCA_024641835.1 Deltaproteobacteria bacterium | reverse complement strand
AGCGCCTCCTGAACCTCCACAACTTGAATCTTGGCGTCAGCGAGAGCGCCTATCAGTTCCGCGACCTTCAGCTTCATTTCGGCCTTTTCGAGAGATAGGTCGCTTTCACGAAGAAACTTAGCGATGTCTGTGGCCGCTTTAAGGCTATTTAATACCCCTGAAATAAGAGTGATGTCCACCGTCTAATTCCTCCTCTTTTCTGTGTAATGCGGCGTTGACCCGTAGCTCAAAGCTTGCGGGGCCGAAGGCAAGGGCGGACCCGCACGCCGGGTGGTATGGGGAGGGGGAGTTTTGAGGTTCACCTTTACCTGATTAGCCGTTTTTGGGGTACCATCCGGCACTGTTTTAGTATTATATGTCAGGTAGTCATTGCGAAGCTATGTCTCGGCTCTTTCCACCCTGACTAGAATTCTTTGACAAGGCCTCAGCCCTCTCAAATTTCTCCTGGGCCTCCGCTTTCTTCCCAAGAGCCTCCAAGATTTTCCCATAGTTTACAAAGAAACCTGGTTGGTTTGGGTCTAACTTGACGGCTATCTTGATCTTCTCGAGTGCTTCCATAGGTCTGCCCAGCACACCTAATGCAGTAGCCCAATTACTCCATGTCGGTGCAAAGTCTTTGTCGCACTCTGATGCCTTTTGAAACTTCTCGAGAGAGTCCTGAACGGAACCTCTCGTTACCATGGAAACACCCCAGGTCAGCCAAATAAATGCCGAGGTAGGAAGACTCTGAGTAGCCTTGCTGAATGCTTTGTCCGCTCTTTCAAACTGCTTTGCGTGCGTGAGTAGATCACATAGATTGACCCAGGCAGATTCGTTTCGCGGATTGAGGGCAACCGCCTTTTCATATCTGTCTATGGCCTCTTCGCTCCTCCCCACCTTGCTCAAAACATAACCCCACCTATACCAAGTGTCGTCGAGGGTATCGTCAAGAGCAGTGGCTTTCCCAAAACAATCAAGAGCTTCATCGTATTTGTTACTCTCTGCGTAGATCCAGCCAAGGTTGGACCATGCGGTGGCATAATCTGGCCTTATTTTCAAGGCCGTTTTGTAGCTTCGGATAGCAGCAGCAAAATCCTTTAGGTTTTCGAAACTCCATCCCATATCGGCCCATGCGTCGGCGTAGTTTGGACAGAGCCTGACTGCTTCTTGACATTTTTTTATTGCTTCCTTATGCCTTCCCATCTTTCCCAACGTTAGACCCCAATTGTAGAAGGCTTTGCAGGATTTAGAATTGATGCTGATCGCTTGCTTGAACCTTGAAATTGCAGCGTCGTACTGGCCCTGATCTGCGAGATTGGCACCCCAGTTTGTCTGAATGCTGTCATTACGGTAACTGATTTTTTCAGCCTGCTCGAATTTCTTGGTCGCTTGGTCACGAAGACCTTGTTTCATTAGCGCGACGCCCCAATTAGCCCACGCTGGGCCTAATGCCGCGTTGTTCTTCGTTGCATTCTCATATGCCTCGGCGGCTTCACGATACTGGTTATTCAGAACGTATGCATTCCCGAGGTTTAGCCATTCCACGGCCAAGTCTTTTTGATCTCCATGAACTGAGTTTCTAAACTTTTGAATAGCCCCTGCATAGTCTCTTTCATAGAGTAGTTTCAAGCCTTGATCAGATTCGGTTCCGTTGGCTAACAGCTTCAAGAATTTGTCAACACTGATACCTCGTAGTTCAATTACTCTTTGTATCTGCTGCTTGTCCGGCGGTTGAGAGATGGATGAAAACTCTTTAATGATGTCCCCTTTTAGTGCCTGAATGGTCATAACTCCTTCGGCTTTTTCAAGGTGATGTGACAAGCTGAATGAAGCTGCGGTTAAGGCTAAGAATAGAACAACAGTGAGCAAAGCCTTTAATGGGCCAGCAACGATCTTACTCAGGAAGGATTGCTTAAGCCACTGTTTCTCCGAAAACGAACACAACAATGCATACGCGGTAGCCAGAAATGAAAATACCCATCCCAAGAAATAAAGAATGCTGCTCAAATACATGGGTTCCTCATAAAGCTTTCACTAAACATCTGCCGCAGCCTTTTTTCGCCTTCATTTGTGGCCATTGCCGCGTTGACCCGTGACACGAAGCTTGTGGGGGTGAGGGCATATATAAGCGAGTGACATCGGTGCCCAATGGCTTGCTTGACGTTTTTGCGGCTCAGGAGTTTTCAAAGCATCCGCCTATGGTAGTATGGCAGCCGCCAGTGAGAGGACAAAAAGCCCCACCTCTCCTCTGAGAAATGGGGCTTTACCTTCACTCATACTGCCCTCGCATGAAGGTTCACACCACAGTCTAAATTATCATAACAGATACCGCAGAAGGATTGCGTTGTCAACGCCAATTCGAGGCCCCTGTGGCCCACTAATGGTTGCTGGGGTTTTTTTTGTGCCCAGGGATTTTTGAAAAGGCCCCCTGAAAGGCTAGAATTAAAATTATTAAAAATGATGACCCCCACATTTCCACGGAGGTGGTGCAGAAAATGGCAGATGGCGAAAAAATCGAAAGTGCAAAGCAAACCTTCACACAGGCTATGAGGAAGAATCAGCCGGGTGAGTCCTTTGTAGTGGAAAGCATCAGGGACCGCTTCCGCCCGCACGAGCTGAAGGAGTTTTTCAAGTCCAGGCACATCACAGACGCCATGCTCAGCGCGGAGACGCGATGGAGCCAGGGCAGCATCAACAATTTCTTGAACGGCAAAGAGACCCTATTCAACTGGAACACCGCCGAAAGGATAACGCGCCGGTTGAAGAAGCTCCAGAAGGAAATCCTCGAATCTGAAAGCAAGCAGGAGGTAATCCTGATCACTTTATTCGTTATTACCAACATCAAAATTCCAACGACCTAGAGAGCGGGTGTTATGAGCAACACCGGCAAGCCAAGATAGGTCCAAGCGGTCCTGAAGGCGGATGGTGTATGGTAGTGAACGCGGAAAAGCTCGAACTCCAAGTATTGGCCCACCTGTTAGAGGAACGGGATTCAGGACGCCTGTATGACCTGGCCACGAAGCGATTGGAGAGGGAAAACGGGACAGAGACAAAAGCCCTGATGGTTGAGATTGGAAATCTGGAGGGACGGTTGAAGGATATTCGCACAGGCATCAAGAAGCTTGTGACCTCCATTGAGCACCTGGGTGATGAGGACATCCCGGAAGTGACAGAAAAGCTCAAACAGCGGAAGGCAGAGGAGGCAGCCTTGATCAACAAACTTCAGGACCGCAAGTTAGCGCTGGAAGCGATTCCGAATGCTGATATGTTAGACAAAAGGGTGCAGAGAGCCAAGGCTGAAATGGATAGACGCATAGCGGACTTTGAGAAGGGGATGAAGCAGAGGTGGGTCCAAAAGGACTCTTTGGGGAAGGCCAAGGCATTGATGGAATGGCAAAAAGCGCGCAAGTTGGCGCTGGCCCTGCTCGATGGTGATGGGTATGGAGTGTTTGTCACCCGGATGAAGAATAGGAATACACGAGTGGCCATCCGGTCAGATATGCCAGAAATTGTATTTGAGATGTAGAATTATTTCTTAGCTAT
>JAHECH010000618.1 GCA_024641835.1 Deltaproteobacteria bacterium | reverse complement strand
CTATGTATACCGGGGTCATGGGGGTCTCTTTCAAAATAGAGAAACGAAGAAGTCGCTGCCCGGTGATCAGCTTTAGGCGATGGGTGAGGCGGGCGGAGGGGTTCCCGGGAATAGCCATGCAAGGCGAAACATGGAAATGACTGACGCAGCCGCGCCGCCCGCCTTCGCTGCCCTCTGCTTGCGGAGTCTTTCCCGGTCTCTCTTCGTTTCCTCATTTTGAAAGAGACCCCCATGGCCCCTCCGAAAGCGGCTGAGGAGATATTGCGGCTCTGAGAGAATACCTCCCCATGAGGGCGGAGTGTTTGTGCAACACTCTGACCAAGAGTAAATCAGAAGCCTGTTTCCAGACTGTGCGACAGAGTAGAAAAACTTGTCTATCCCCTTCTCCTTTGCTATAAGCAGATAACAAAAGAGTTGGATCTCGATCATCTCGGGGGCAGCGAGAGAAAAGGGAAACAGAATGGAGGTAAGTCTTCTTTGCGGAGAAAACACGATTGGCCTGGCGCTTCCCGATTCCGTTATCCTTCTCGAGATGAAGAAGCTGGAGGCTTTGCCAGACCCGAATGCCGCCGTACAGGCTGCTCTTGAAAAGCCCTTGGGGAGCCTACCTCTGAAGGATATCGCCAGGGGAAGAAAGAATGCTTGCGTGCTCATATCCGATATTACCCGCCCGGTTCCCAATCAGATCATCCTGCCGCCTCTTCTCGAGACCCTGCAAAAGTCCGGAATCAGAAAGGACGACATCAACATTCTAGTCGCCAACGGGATGCACCGGGCCAACGTGGGGGATGAACTGGAGTTCATGGTGGGCCGGGAGGTTAAGAACGATTATAGAATCGAAAACCACTATTGCCGTGAGCCGGATGTGTACCGGCAGATTGACGTCATTGATGGAGCACCGATCGAGATCAACAAGTGTTACCTTGATGCAGACCTGAAAATTGTGACAGGCCTGATTGAACCTCACTTCTACGCAGGCTACTCCGGCGGAAGAAAGTCCATCCTCCCGGGAATTTCCAGTTTTGAAACCATGAAATTCATGCATTCCTACAAGATGATCGATCATCCCAAGGTGACGAACTGCGTTCTCGATGGAAACCCGTTCCATGAATACGGGCTCAGGGTGGCTGCGCTTGCCCACGTCGATTTCATCGTGAATGTGGTGATCAACAAGGAACGCAAGGTCGCCGGCGTTTTTGCCGGCCACTACGAAAAGGCCCATCTCGCTGGATGTGACATGGTCTACAAACATTCCGTGGTGGATCTCAACGATCGAGTGGATATGGTTGTCACCTCAGGCGGAGGATACCCCCTGGACGCGACCTTCTACCAGATCAGCAAGGCCCTCATCTGCGCCAAGAATATGCTGAAAGAGGGAGGGACGATCGTGGTCGCATGCGAGTGCCGGGAGGGTATCGGGAGCCCTGAGTTCTGCGGGATCATGCGCTCTGTTTGCAGTCCAAAGGAGTTTTTTGACGGCTATTGTGACCCTTCGAATTTCGTGATCGACCAGTGGTGCGCCCAGAACATCTATCAGGTCCTCGATTACGCGGGAGAAGTCTATGTTTACTCCCCCGGGCTCTCCTACGACGATCTCACAAAGATGGGAGCTATCAAGATCGAGGATGTTCAGAAAACAGTGAACCGGCTGATAGGAAAAAAGTCTCGGGTCGCTGTGGTGCCAGAAGGACCCTATGTCGTGGGAATGGTGAAATAGGAGAGCCAGCCAGTGACTGAATTCATCCAAATCATCGTTGGGCTTCTGTTTCTCGCTGTGGTCTATGTCATCACCCGTTATGGCATCCTTTGGCGGATTAAACGTGCCTGCGCTTTTACCGTTAAGGACTTGGAAAGACAAAATGCTTTTGATGAAAAATCGGCTGCGGAACTCCATTATGCCAAATCAAATCCCTTCAGGATCGGCATGAGGGATTTCAGGCCCAAAGCCGTGGAATACCTGGTTGGCCAAGGGATCATCGGGATGACTTCAGAGGGCAAGTATTACCTCAAGAAACGATCCCATGAGCTGAATCTGTGATCGTTGTTCCGACCGGATTAGGGCTTTTATTCGTTACGGGCTGAACCTTATTTCATAGAGGATGAGAGAAGATGAAGAAGTTGGGATTGATTATCTTGGTGGTTTTGGTAGCCGTTGCTTTTGGTTCCACAGGACCTGCGCAGATGAAAAAGGCGAAGATCCAGAAATTCGGTGTAGACAAAAGGGCGCTTGCCTGGAGAGCCAAAAAATGGACGACCTCTGAGAAAAAGATCACTTGGCGCATTAGCGATCCTTGGGGGGGCCTTAACTTCGCAGAGATCACGAAGCATTTTTGCGACACCGTGAGGGCAGCCTCTGGTGGAAGGCTCGACATCAAATGGTTCCCCACCGGAGCGATTGTGCCTGCGATGGAAATATTTGATTCCACCGCCAAGGGGACCCTGGATGCGTTCCATTCATGGCCCGGGTTCTGGAGAGACAGAAATGAGGCTTTTGTAGCCTTTGGGTCTGTCCCGTTCGGCATGGATAACGAAGGCTATAACATCTGGTATTATGAACGTGGCGGGAAAGAGATGTTTGATGAACTTTATGGCCGCTACGGTCTGGTTCCTTTCTTCTGCGGTAACGTGGGTCAGGGACTGGGTCTCCATTCCAACACGTTGGCGACCAAGGTCGAGGACTTCAAAGGCATGAAGATTGCTGGCGTGGGCTGGTACATGGACATCCTGACTCAACTGGGCGCTTTGGTCACCCCTCTTCCCGGTCCGGAAAGCTACGCGGCTCTTGAGAAAGGCGTGATCGACGCGTCCGAGTCCAGTACCCCTGCGGCGGAAATCCCGTCGGGCTTGCACGAAATCACCAAGTACGTGATTGAGCCGGGCGTGCAACAGCCTTCCTGCCAGTTCGATGTGGTGATCAACAAGAAGAGGTGGGATGAACTCCCTGATGATCTGAAGGCGATTGTGGAAATTAGCGCCAAAGAGACCCAGCTCTGGGCCAATGCGTGGCAGCAAAACCTGAACATTGAAGCCCTTAAAATCATGTCAAAGACCACCCAGTTTGTGAGAATGGAGGATGCCACCATTGTGGACTTTGCGAAGACGACTTTCAAATACCTCGACGAGGTTGCTGCCAAGAACCCCGATGTGAAAAAAGTGCTCGATTCTCAGGAGGAGTTCAAGAAACAATTTGCTTTTTGGCGTGAGATGAGAGGAGGCGTTGCGCCCTGGCCACGAGAGATGGTTCTCCAGGGTGGACTGAAGCAGTGATCTGTTCGATAATACCCCTACGCTCTTCTTCCATGAGATTGACAGCCCGCTCAGTTGCTCATCGTGCCAAGTGTGGCGTCCCAGAAGTTCCTTTACAAACAACAGTGCGACCCCCCTACCGCACATGCGCAAACTTAACCGGCCGATGATACCTTTTCTTACGTTCCAAGTCTCCCGGGCTGGTCTTTTCTACGGCTTATCTACGGGGGAGTTCTGCCCCCTCCCGCTGTTCCCCTCGCCTTCGCTCGGGGCCAGG
>JAHECH010000044.1 GCA_024641835.1 Deltaproteobacteria bacterium | reverse complement strand
CGCCTAATTCCCGGAGTCTTCGCGGGACGCCGGTTTCGAGCAATTCCTGATCACCAGCAAGGCGTCAGATGCAAGGCGCCGAGGAGCGACGAGTGAGGCGTATCGAGCGATACGCCGCAAGGAGGAGCGAACGCCTGCCCGCCTCGGGCAGGAAGGCAACGCCGCAGATGATGCCTTGCTGGTGAATCAGGGTTTCGGCGGTATGAAGCGGATATCAGTCTGGGGGAAAAGCGTGATGAAGGCATTCACAATAAACGGCCAGGTATTCAAAGCAGATGTGGACCCGGAGATGCCTCTCCTCTGGGTCCTGCGTGACGTCCTGGGACTCACGGGAACGAAGTTTGGGTGCGGGATGGGCCAGTGCTGGGGGTGTACCGTACTCGTGGCAGGTAAGGCGCGGCCTTCCTGCATCATCAAAGCCGGGACGGCCGAAGGTGTGAAGATAACTACCATTGAAGGGGTTCCTCGGGACCACCCGGTCCAGCGGGCTTGGGTTGAAGAGCAAGTGCCCCAGTGCGGCTACTGCCAGCCCGGCCAGATCCTGCAGGCCGTATCCCTTCTCTCCGAGAAGCCTGACCCCACCGACGAGGAGATCGCGAAGGCCATGCAGAGAAACCTCTGCCGGTGCGGTACCTACTCCCGCATCAAGGCGGCGGTCAAGCGCGCCTCAAATATGATAAAGTCGGGCAAGAAAGCAGGAGTCGCCCCGATAAAGAATCCCTCCATCGCTTCGACTGGAGTCCCAGCCGAAAGCTTCGCCCTCAATCCTTTCGTTCGGATCAGCACGGATGGCTTGGTGACGGTCATAGCCAAGCATTTCGAGACGGGCCAGGGAATTTATACCGGCCTGGCGACCATCCTGGCTGAAGAGCTCGATGCCGACTGGAACCTGGTGCGGGTGGAATCCGCTCCTGCAGACGAGACAGTCTACAACAATCTGTTTTTTGGGCCCATCCAGGCAACGGGCGGCAGCACCAGTGTCGCCAATTCTTATGAACAGTACCGCCAGGCAGGGGCTACGGCGCGAGCCATGCTCATCGCGGCTGCGGCAGGTGCCTGGGGCGTTCCGTCTGGTGAGATCAGCGTCGAACGAGGCATGGTCAAGCATGCCCGGAGCGGGCGGCAGGCGACCTTTGGAGAGTTCGCGCAGAAAGCGGCCGCCATGGCTCCGCCCTCTCCTGTGCGGCTGAAGGACCCTGAAGCGTTCGAGTTGATCGGCAGGCAGGCCACGCGCGTTGACGTGGAGGCGAAGGTGCATGGATCGGCCCGGTATGCTTTGGATGTGCGTCTGCCAGGGATGTTGACCGCGATGGTGGCCCGTCCGCCCCGCTTTGGCGGCAAGGTGAAGTCCTTCGACGCGACAGAGGCGCGGTCCACCCCCGGTGTTACCGATGTCGTGGAAATTCCGGAGGGTGTGGCGGTGGTGGCTGCTGACTTTTGGGCCGCCATGAGGGGGCGTGACACCCTGCACATCGAATGGGAGGAGAGCGCAGCGGAGATGCGCGGCACCGCTGAATTGCTGGGCGAATACCGCGCGCTCCTCGCGACCCCAGGGCTGAGATCTCGAACAGAAGGGGATGTCGAGGGGGCTTTGGCCAGGGCCGTCCGGACCCTTGAGGCAACCTTCGAGTTCCCGTACCTGGCCCATACTCCGCTGGAGCCGCTCAATTGCGTCGTGCAACTTTCCGAGAGCGGTTGCGAGATCTGGGCAGGCGATCAGTTCCAGACGGTGGATCAAGCCAACGCTGCGGAAGCGGCCGGTTTGAATCCCAGGCAAGTCCGCATCCACACGATCTTCGCAGGGGGAAGCTTCGGCCGGCGGGCGAATCCCACCTCCGACTACATCGTCGAAGGCGTCCACGTTGCCAAGGCCCTTGGCGGACGTGCTCCGATCCGTCTCGTTTGGACCCGGGAAGATGATATTAGAGGGGGCTACTACCGGCCGATGTTCGTTCATCGCGTACGGGCGGGTCTCGATGAAAGGGGAAACCCAGTTAGCTGGCACCATCGCCTGGTGGGGCAATCGATCTTAGCGAACACGCCATTCGAAGGCGCGATGGTCAAGGACGGCATCGATGCGACTGCGGTCGAGGGCGTGGACGACATGCCCTATGCCGTTCCAAACCTCGCGGTCGAGCTGCATACCACTCAGGTGGGAGTACCGGTTCTCTGGTGGCGCTCTGTCGGCCATACGCATACCGCCTTCAGCGTCGAGGTGTTCATCGATGAATTGGCGAGCGCTGCCGGACGTGATCCCGTAGAGTTGCGCCGAGCCCTTCTGAGCGGCCATCCGCGCCACCGGGGAGTGCTGGATCTCGCTGCGGAGAAGGCGGGCTGGGGTTCCCCTCTCCCGCCAGGGCGTACCCGTGGCGTGGCTGTGCATCAGTCCTTTGATACGTTCGTAGCCCAAGTCGCTGAGGTCTCCGTCGCAGACGACGGAGCATTTCGGGTGGAACGGGTGGTCTGCGCCGTTGACTGCGGGACAGCCGTCAACCCGGAGATCATTCGGGCGCAAATGGAGGGTGGCATCGCATTCGGCCTGTCGGCGGCTCTCGGAGAGGCTGTCACTCTTGAGGCCGGGCGCGTCCAAGAGTCGAATTTTAACTCATATAAGCTGCTGCGCTTCCATCGTATGCCGGACGTCGAAGTGCATATCGTGCCATCCACTGAGAAACCGACGGGCGTCGGCGAGCCTGGAGTTCCTCCCATTGCCCCGGCAGTGGCGAATGCGGTCTTCGCGGCCACCGGCAGACGTTTTCGGCGTCTGCCCTTGCACGGTCCAGGGGAATAGGCGCCGAGGAGTTCAGGGCGAAAATTCTGCTGGGAAACTGAAAATCATTCTATAGTACCGTTGACATGAATCAAAAAAAATACCGGAATGTTCTCTTCATTTCCCTTTCCCAATTCGGGATAGCTTTCTCTTTCAATTTTATCATGGTCTTCATTCCCTTCTTGATTCACGATATCAGCCCGTACTCATCTCGGGAAACACTGATATGGGTGGGACTCATCATGGGAGCCCCAAGCCTCGTAGCGGCTCTTGTGTCTACTTTTTGGGGATCGCTGACCTCGCGTTTCAGCTCCAAGCTCCTTTACATGAGAGGGCTGCTTTCCCACGCCATCCTAGTTCTGTTGATGGGGTTCGTGTCCAGTCTTCCGATTCTGCTTGTGCTTCGCATGATTCAGGGGGTTCTGGGCGGGATTTCTACTTTGGGCCTCTTCATCGTATCTTCCTCGTCCTCCAAAGAACGGGCATCGAGAGATATCGGTTTCTTTCAAAACTTAATGACCCTGGGGCAGTTAATCGGTCCTCCTATCGGGGCCCTGGCCGCCTCAACACTCGGTTACAGAGGCGCTTTCATAAGTGCTTCCGCCCTGGTTTTTTTGACCCTTGCATTCTGTTCTTTCAATGTGACCGAGGTTGCCCATGAACCGGGCAGAAAGCCCGCCCTCGGAAAACATACGGTGAATAGAAGGACACTCATCGGCTGGGGAGTCTGTTTCACCGCCACGGTTCAACTGATGTTCTTGCCGAGTGTTCTTCCGAATGTTTTCCAGGCATTCAAGGTAGGCGAAACAATCGCCCTAAAATGGGCCGGGCAAGTAGTCATGCTCTACACCGCAACGGCGATGGTTGGCACTTATTTGCTGTGCAGAGCGGCTGGGAAAATGAGGAACAACAGACTGATCATGACTGTCGGTACCTTGGGAGTTGTTTTGCAGTCGCTTCTATGCCTGAGCCCCGGGATCATCAGTTTCGTCGCCGTCCGGATGCTTCAGACGGCTATGATTGCTGCTGTCGTGCCATTGATGTTTTCGTCTTTTGCGTCCGATATGGACGGGCGGGGCATAGGATTCCTGAATTCCAGCCGGTTTGCCGGGAATGCCATCGGCCCGCTGATCGCAACGTTTGTCCTTGCCTTTTCGAGTTTGAGTTGGCTCTATCTTTCCGTGAGCGGCTTGAGTCTACTGGCCTTGTTGGGCTTCGCCCTCTATTCAGGCAGTCCTGAAGGCAGCGTCTGCGAGGGAGGGAATTAAATGCTTCGGCCGGCTTTTGGATGTTCTGGCCGGGCCTGTTGGCCAATGCCGAATGGCTTGAAAGGATATGAACGATGACGCGATCCACTTATGAGAACCCGGCCACTCTGCTTCAGCGCTTTGGATTATAGAAAATCTTTGCCACCCTGGTCACCGCGGCCATTAGTTTTTGCGTCATTTTTGGAGGGGGTTAGAGGTGCGACGGTTGAAAATACGCAGGGCCGAGCCATCAGATTTTGAGGCTATTTGGCCGATCTTTCGTGAGATTGTCTCAGCAGGGGAAACTTATTCCTTTGCTCCGGATACTTCCAAGGAAGAGGCGTTCGATACCTGGATGGTCAAACCACAAGTGACTTTTGTCGCTGAACTCAACGGCCAGATTGTCGGGACTTACTTCCTCAAAGCGAACCAGCCTTGCCTTGGGAACCATGTCTGCAATTGTGGGTATATGGTTTCTTCCAGGGCGCGGGGCAAGGGTATTGCCTCTGCCATGTGTGAGCATTCCCAGGTTCAGGCGAGGGAGCGGGGTTTTAAAGCGATGCAATTCAATTTCGTGGTGTCAACCAATGAAGGAGCGCTCAGGCTGTGGCAAGAACTCGGCTTCGAAATTGTTGGCACGCTGCCGAAAGCTTTTCGGCATAAAGACAAGCGCTATGTTGACGCGCATGTGATGTACAAGTGGCTGGACACATGATCCTTGAGCGCATCCGGGCGCCGATGTGTCCCCGAGCATCGGCGACGATAAGATCCCGCTTTGCTTGCTGATTCTCTCACCTGATGGCGGTTATGCCCCTTTTCTCAATGAAGCTTGAGGAGTGCCTTATTTGATCATCCGGTTGACGCGCTCTGCGATGACGGGGGATTCCAGGTCAATGCTCGCCCGAAGGGCTTTCAGCCCTTGGACACCGGGAAGTTCTTCCACATCGAGGGACTCCAGGTCCCCCTTCAGATATCCTTTTGAGCCGAGGAACTCCAGATACCGGTATGTTTCTCTTCCCTCCTTAGGCTGAGAAAAAACCAGAGCGATTTTTCCAGGCTGGGTGAGACGCTCAGGTCGGTCTTTGACCATGGCTTTGTCGATCCGGGCCTTAATGATCTCATAACGAATATCATAGGCGCCATCCACATCAAAGCGTTTCTCGTCAAAGCGGAAGCGAATGGAAAGAGGCGCGTGATTGACAAGGATCAGATGGGCCGTATCCAAGGGAACCATCAGTTCTTTCTTGAGCTGTTCTGAAAGCCATCCAATGCCGCATGCCACCATGATTTGCCACAATCGAAAATTTTCCAGGTACATCTCATTGAAAGAGCCGTCCTCCGCGAGGCTTGCACCCGCATACATGAGATAATCGACTCCATCCGTCTGATGCTTCTCGAAATAATGGGGGAACACGGATTGAGCCTCTGTCTCCTCCCTGTCGAGATAGAACGATATTCGCCTGTTCAGAAGAGAGACGCTCTCTTCGAATTCCTTTCGCTTACGATAAACCGTTCCAAGCCTCGAGTCGAGAATCCCTTCGTAATCATCGATGGCGCGAAGGACCTCAGGGCTGAAGCTTCGGAGATGAGAAAATAGCGGCTCCATGTCGCGCTTCAGAAAAGCGACCACCGTCGCCTCGTCTGCTGATCCCACTCCGCTGTCGATGCGCTCGTATTCTCTCCGCAGTCGATGGCCCAGTTCTTCCAAGACGGTGAGAGGCTTGGCTTGCCCGGCCAGCTCGATGATGCGTAGAGCATGCCGGAGCTGGTCCTCCAGGTCGTCCTTAACGGCCTGGTTACGAGCAAAGGATGAGCCTCGCACATCAGATACACCGTATAGAGGATAGAGGTCTCTGAATATGATAGGCTCCATTTCCGAAGCTTGTCCCATGCGCAGACGATCCAGATGTTGAAATGCTGCTTTTCGGAAACGCCATTCCACCGCAGGATGGACAGCCGTGCACTTCTCCTTGATGATGGCTTGGACGCTGTGGTCAATCTCATCCAGAGCCCTCTTGATGGCCAGCGAGAATATCGGGGCGATCTGCGACATCATCATCACGTCAATGGGGCCGAATTCATCCGGCTGGCCCGATGCAATATCCAGGGTTCCGATGAGTTTTCCTTTGTATGTGAGCGGGGCAATCATGAGGGATCTTACTCCGGCCTTGACCAATTCCTCCTCCGTTCTTGTGAAACGCGTTTCCTCCCGGAGGTCCCGAATCCGAAAGACGGTGTTTCCCGTTGCTGCTCGTTCGTAGACGCTGCCCTGAAACTCAGAGATGGGGAGGTGGCGGGAATCGGCAAAAATCGAGCTGGATGTCATCTCACACCCCACGTTGATAAGCATGACCTGATCTCCTTGAATCGCGGACAGCCCTGCGACCAGGCCCGGGGAGCGGAAGAGTGTTCGAAGGTTTTGCTGGAGCCCCTGGAAGCCGGTCTGGGAGAAAATGGATTCTTCGTCAATGAGGTTTTTTTCCAGAGCAGAGAGGAGCTCGGATTGGGTCACATCAACGATGTCGAAGGTGGCAAATCCATGAATCTCGAAATTTTCGGGAGGAAGAATCTCTCTGAGCACCTCGGGCTCAGCGAGGTGTTCCATGAGCCTCGCCTTTTCATCCTCCGAGAGTTCCTTGAGTTCACCCCTTTGATGGACTTCCACGAATTGAAGATTGGGTTTTATCCTGAGATGGAGGTCCAACCCCGTTTCAGGATCAGGAACCACTCGCACGATGGGATATTCCAACTTTTGGCGAATGCCGTAATACTGCTCAAGGATCAGATAGTAAGCTCTCAGGATCCGGCCTCTGAGAAAGTTTTCTTCTCCCATTAACGCTTCGCCTTTCATGAGACCCTCTTCGTTGAGAAGGAGTCGCCTGAACAAGGGAGAGACGTACACGGGCTGCAGGTTGAAGGGAACAAAGATTCCCACGGTATCGGTCTCCCAAGAGGTTGGAGAAAGAACAAGGGAAATGAGGCTCTTGACCAGTTCTTCATGGCGGCCCAGAAGAGAGAGATCCTCGATGGGGCCGTAAAATTCAGGAGCCTCGTCGAGCATCTTTTTGAGTCTCTCCATGAAGAAAATCCCCATTTCGCCCCAGGAACCCTTGCTCCGCTGACAATAGTCGATGAGGGGCTTGAAACTCAAAACACACCGAAAAGGATATTCCTGCGACTTAATTCCGTTCATTCCATTTCTCCCTAGCAGGCTGCTGAAAAGCGCCCATATGCGGCGTTGCCCGGATCGTCTCAGGGAAGTGACAAGTCACGAGTGACAAGTTAATGTTTTGATCTCGCACCTTGTTACTCGCCACTCGTGACTAGGACTGGAGATGCCAGTTCGCAGAAACTCCAGCCTCCGGCTTCATCTTTCTATATACTATATGAATGGGTTTTTAAAAATCCAGAGCAAAGCCTATCCTGAGGAGCTCCGATTCGATCAACGCAAGGGGTGCACCAGTCTGCATAGAAGTCAATCATCACGAAAACACCATCTGGTAAAAACAAGAGAGGCCCCCACTTTCAGCCGGGAGCCCGGCATTCTATTCCTCTTTAGGTTTTGTAAACGTGAGGAATGGGCACAGCTTGCAGATGTTGAACCCAGGGTAGGTCTCGCCGGTCCGTGACAATGATACCCCACCATCGCGGACCGTTCTTTCGAGCATCCACTTGACGGTCGGGCCAAGGTGTTTTCCCGGCCAGATCCAGTTGATTTCTCCCTGCTCGGTTTTTCCGGCAGTGTAACTACTGCTGCACATTGGGGTGATGTTGGGTTTTTGTGTTACATAGCAGGCCACAACGCCCTGGCAAACAGAAGAATTCATGGTCATGGTCATTTCAAAGGGGTGGGTGTCAAAGGCTGCACACCAATCATTTCCCAGGTGATAGGCTTGCAACACGTCGCTCATCCCGTGAATCACGTCCGGCTCGTAGGGGGCCTTGTGCAAGGGCGCCGTTGCATAGGCCAGCAGTCCTTCAGGCATCCTCTTCTTGGTCGCTACAAATCTTTCTGCCTGGGCGCGATCTTTTGTATATTTCAGGTGGCTTTTGATCTCTCCTTCATCCAGGCCTTTCCAGCCCAACACAAATTTCGCGTTCGTACATCCGGTCTTGTCTGAATTTGAAAGCAAGATGTCACCCCTCTGTCTTGAAGCCGCGACATAGTGGCACAAAGTAAACGGATGGGTAGCTGTCTTATATTTCGCACTTTTCTTAAATTGCTCAAGCTCGTCATTGGAATAAAAGAACTTGATTGCGACCGGGTAGTACTTCATTCGCAGAAGATTCCGAAGGGTAAGCACGATGTCGGCATTGGTCAGGTTTCCCGTCTCAAGCAAGGTCTTGGCAAAATCGACATCGTCGAGCAATTTTGCTGAATCCATCATCTCAAGCCTCCTCCTTTTCGAGATTTCTCGTTTACTTAGTACGCGTTTTCATAAATACGGTTACGCACGGGGCATTGCTGACATCTAAGGGGTCATGGGGGTCTCTTTCAAAATAGAGAAACGAAGAAATCGCTGCCCGGTGATCAGCTTTAGGCAATGGGTGAGGCGGGCGGAGGGCTTCCCGGGAATAGCCACGTAAAGCTGAACATGGAAATGACTGACGCAGCCGCGCCGCCCGCCTTCGCTGCCCTCACCTTGCGGAGTCTTTCCCGGTCTCTCTTCGTTTCCTCATTTTGAAAGAGACCCCCATGGCCCCATCCCAGACCCCTTGTTGAAGATACCTAACCGAATTTATGAACCGATGTACTTGGTTAGCACACAGTTTCCACTGTGCCGATGACACACCTCCCGGGGTTCATGGAAAATATACTCAGAAGCGCAATCAGTGGAGCAGCGGAGGTCTTGACCGCTGAAGGCACTGGAGAGTCAGGAACCTCTTGAAGGGGTAGGTGCGGCAGGGATCCCCAGAAGCTCTTTGATCTTCCTGACTCCCTCGGCTGCGTCTTTGGCATAGGCATCTGCCCCGCAAGTCTCTTCGACAAACTTCCGAGTGAGAGCTGCGCCTCCACAAATGACCTTCACATTGCTGGAAATGTCACTCCCTTTCATTGCGTTCACTGTCTCAAGGACATAAGGGTCCCCTGTAGTCAAAAGAGAGGAAAGGCCTACAATGCCTGCGCTGTGTTGTTTGGCTGCGTCAACAAACTTTTTCGACTTAACGCCCACACCCAGGTCTATGACCTTGAGGCCTAAGCTTTCCAGAAGAAGTTTTACCAGGTTCTTGCCGATGTCATGGAGATCACCGAATACGGTGCCGATCACCACCGTGCCCTGATGGAGATTCACGTCTTTCTGCAAAAGGGGTTTCACCAGATCCATGCAGGCCTGCATGGATCTGGCCGCAATCATCATCTCAGGGACAAAGATTTCCTTCTTCTCAAACTTGTTCCCCACCACATTCAATGCCGGGATAAGATACCTGCTGATCAATTCCTGGGGATCCACCCCTTCATCGATAGCCTGCTTCGTCAGCTCAACGGCATCTATTCGTTTGCCCGAGATCACTGCTTTTTTCAGAGCTTCGAAGTCCGGCATGATTTACACTCCTTTTCCTATCTTTGATCTGTATGCTGGAACTGAAAACCTGGTTCTCGGATTTCTTATTTTCTCGGTTCGAATTCGGGTAATGAGCCTTGATATGGCCATCCAGAAGCCGATACCCCCCCTGGAGTCGCATCCCTACCGAGGGCTTGGGAACTTTTCCCTGAAAACGGATATGAGGTTCATGCAATATTCATCCTTGCCCAAAAGGAGGTCCGTGATCAACGCAGCCCTTCTCATTTCCCAAATGGTTGGGTCGACAATGGGGCACGTGAGGCCGTTCATCGCGGCCAGAGCGAGAAAGGCGCCGTTGATCGGGTGCCTCTCGGGCAGACCAAAAGAGATGTTACTCACTCCGAGGGTCTGGTTAAGTCCGAGCTTATCCCGTATCAGCCTGAGGGACTTGAAGGTCTCCATGGCGGTCTTATGGTCTGTACTGATAGTCATGGCAAGAGGATCGATCACCAAATCCTCCGCGGGAATCCCCACTTTTTGAGCCGCGTTCAGAATAGCCTCCGCGATCTGCAGCCGCCTCTCAGCCTTCGTGGGAATTCCTGCATCGTCCATCGTAAGCCCGATCACCGCTGCGCCATATTGCTTCACCAGAGGAAGAACTTCTTTGAGCTTTCTCTCCTCTCCATTGACAGAGTTGACCAATGCTTTGCCTTCGTAGGCCGCAAGGCCTGCCTCAAGCGCCTTGGGAAGGGCGGAATCGATACAGAGGGGGACCTGAGTGACCTGCCGTACTACCTGAATCGCTTCCTTCAGAACGCGTGCCTCGTCAATGCCCGGGACACCGACATTGATGTCCAGGACATGGGCTCCCTCTTTTACCTGCTTCGAGGCCTCCTCCTGTATGAGTTTAAGGTTTCCCTGCTCCAGCGCAGCAGCAAGTTTTTTGCGGCCCGTTGGGTTGATCCGCTCGCCGATGATCACCAGCGGCCGATCCCTGCTGATAACCACGGTTTGAGTAGCGCTTCTTATGATCGTTTCCATCAGTTTTTATTTATCCTTCCATATTCTGCAGCCGTTCTTCTCGCCGCTTTTACGTTTTCATCCGGTGTACCATAGGTCAGTCCGACCGTATCTACGGAAAAATTGTGAAGAGGCGCCCCCTGATCTATCAAATTTCGTACCTCTGCCGCCACCTCTTCCGGGGTTCCATTTTTCATGAGCACCGGACTGATCCGGGCATTGACCGCCACAGGAGGACCGAAGACTTGCCTTGCCCGTCTCACGTCTGAGCCGAAGCCGATCTCAACGAACTCAAGGTGCCGGACCTTCGCGTATCCGTCAAGCACCTGGTTGACCGAGCCGCAATGATGGATCGCCACAGGATGGCAGGCATCGGCAATCTGATTGTCATAGGGGAGCAAAAATTCCTCGTAGGTCTTCAGAGAGATCTGCTCGACGGTGCAGTTCGGGATGCAGAACATCCTGGGATCAGCCATGGGCGTCACATCCATCGCACCGGTGCCTGTGACTTTATGGACGAACCGGAAGAGCTCAATGATACTCTCCGTGCATATCCTGAGGAGGTGGTGGCAGAGGCCCGGATTTTCAAAGTAATCGATGTAGAGCTGTTCCCCTCTGATCTTGAGAGCGAGATTCTGAACCCCCGTGGTGTTGATGTCTCCAGTCACCTTCCCATATTTCTCTTTCAGGTAACCCATCTGCTTGACCCATTCGGTCATGGGCCAGGAGTTGAACAGGTCTGGCACTTTGAGTCTCACCACCTCCTCTTCGGAGAGATTGAGTGGGGTGGCCCAGGGCAGTGCCTCTTTCTCATAGACAATCTCACAACCAAAGATAGCAGGCAGGGTGATCATACCCGCTGTAATGAACGGTTTGGGTCTCGGATTTGGGTCACCCAGTCCCACGTCACCGAAGCGTTCGTAGAGCCTCTTTTCCATTTCCATTCGTGCTTCTATCCTGGTTTCAGCATCAAAGTAATATTTCCGGTCAAAGGAAATGCCATAATGCTTGTACCACCAATCAGGATAAAAACCTGCGCCAAGGGGAACGTGCCTCTTTTCCACGACCTGAAGCCTCCTCGTCAAGTATCTATATGCCGGAAACCATTTATTCCTTCTGTCTTCGGCGGCATGCTGAGTGGATGAATATCGGGCAGCCAGGTACCGGCCTAAGAACAGTTTACAGCAAATCACATTCCTGATATTTTGCAATCTCTTTCGGGTGAAGGCAAACTTATATTATACAAGGAAATGCCCACGGAATCGGACAAAGGAGCATTCCCTGATCCACCATCAAAACATCATCTGCGGCGTTGCCTTCGTTCGCTCCTCTTTGCGGCGTATTGCTCCATACGCCTCACTCGTCGCTCCTCGGCGCCTTGCATCTGACGTCTTGCTGGTGATCAGGAATGTCCCGAAACCCGCGTCCCGGTTAGAGTGCGGAAATTAGGCGGTGGATTTGGGCATTGCCCATGAATGCATCGCATGCATCCTGAACGATTCTGGCTCCAAAGATATCCTGATGGACCAAAAACGCTCCACATTATAGAGGAGGTCGATTCAAGCGTAAAGTCCCTTATGATGTCATTTTATTCGCCCTCGCCAGAATACCCTGCAGCTAGTGCTACGGGGATGATCGGCCCTTGCAGATGGCTGCGGCCTGGCCTTGACGGCTTGGGAACCTGAGGAAAACAAAACGTCATATATACGGGAGGTGATTTCATATGGCTTACAAACACATCCTTTATGAGGAGAGAAAAGAAAACCGCATCGGAATCCTCACATTGAATCGTCCAGGGAAACGGAACGCCCTGAGCAGGGAGTTCGAGGAAGAGATCATCGGCTGCCTCCAGGATGCTGCCAGAAGATGGGAGGTCAAGGTCATTGTTCTCAGAGCTGCTGGGGATGTCTTCTGTTCCGGCCATGACAGGTCGGAGATCCTCAATGCACCGGCGAGCAGTCTCCGAAGGCTCTTTCAGACTTCTGTCAACATGATGATGACCATACGCCAGCTCCCTCAACCTGTCATCGCCCAGGTGCACGGGATTGCCATGGCGGGTGGCTGTCACCTTGCGGCAGCCTGTGATCTTGTCGTGGCAGCGGAAAGGAAAGCAAAGCTGGGCATGACGGGTATCATCCTCGGTTACAATTGCTCCACCCCGACGGTTGCCGTGAGCCGCTGCGTGGGGCAGAAAAAATGTATGGAAATGCTCATGACCGGAAAGCTCTACAGCGCTCAGGAGGCCATGACTATGGGGCTCGTGAACAGAGTGGTCCCTGACGAAAAACTGGAAGAAGAGACCATGAACTGGGCAAGTGAGATCGCCACAAGGAGCAGGCCCATCATTGCGATCAGTAAACAGGTCTTCTATGCCCAGGCGGAAATGACCGAATGGCAAGCATATCAGTATGCAAAGGAGATGATGGCGCTCAATGCCGTCCTGCCGGACGCGATCGAGGGGTTCAAAGCGAACATTGAGGGCAGGGAACCCAAGTTCCCCGAAGAGTTGGGGTGAGGCCCATCACCCTTCTCCGCTCCCCCTCCCCCAAGATTCTGACTTTTACCCTTAAGCGGGGTTACGGGACACAGGGGGACTAGAAACGCCTGAGGGGCCGCGGGGGTCTCTTTCAAAATAGAGAAACGAAGGAAACGCTGCCTCGTGACCAGCTTTAGGTGATGGGTGAGGCCCGCAGGTGCGGGTGAGGCGGGCGGAGGGCTTCCCGGGAATAACCATCCAAGACCATGCATGG
>JAHECH010000617.1 GCA_024641835.1 Deltaproteobacteria bacterium | reverse complement strand
CACAACGATCTTTGAAGGAACGAGCGAGATTCAGAGGAGCATTATATCCACATTCCGCCTCAGGGAGACGGTTCGTTCTAAAGGCCGATTTTATCTCAGTATGGCGGAAGACCTTGAGAAGCTGCCGGCCGGGTGCGGTGCTCCATTGCTGGCTCACAGCCTCAGGGTACTGAATGAAATCATCGGGAATACGAGAAAGCTCAAGCTCACCCGACTCCAGCATATCATGTTCCTGTTGGCTGACATGATGACATGGTGCGAAGTGGGCGAAGCCCTTTGCCACAAAGCAGCGAACTATGACGGCAGGGAGCGATCCAGAGATTTCATGACCGCTGTCGCCCGTCTCTTCGCAAGAGCGGCAGCGGAAAAAGTCTTCCTCAACGGCACCAAGATCGCCTGCGGGTGTGAAGAAGCCATGGATGAGGTGGTGCCGAAGCTGAGAGAGCTGGACCTTGGCGTCGCTTCGAGGGATTACCTAAAAGACATGGATCTGGCGGCAGCCGAATTGGTCAAGTAACAGGATGAAAGGGTGTCCAGAGCCAGGAGTTATCATCATCACACCAGAGAACGGCCTCGCGGCAAGAGACACGGAAGCGGCAGAAGAAACTTTTGCGAGAATCCCAGTTTAGATCCCCAGCTCAAGAACATCTTCAAAAAGATCGGCGTCCCTGAGTCAAGCCCCCTGAGGCCGGATCCTTTTCAGCTCGAAGCCCTGGACAAGCTGAAGACCTACGATGTCGTGGTAAGCGCGCCTACAGGATCCGGCAAGACCTGGATAGCCACGCAGGCGATCCATCACTATCTCTCCCAGGGTTTCAGGACCTGGTATGCCTCTCCTCTCAAAGCCCTATCCAACTCCATCTATCAGGAATTCTGCCATGAATTCGGTGCTGAGTTCTGCGGCATATTGACCGGCGACAGGAAAGAGAACCCGCCTGCGCCCATCATCGTAGGAACCACAGAAATCCTTCGCAATCAGCTCTATGACGCGATGCATGAAGGGGCCAGCATTCAGACAGACCTCGTCGTCTTGGATGAAGCCCATTATCTCAGTGACCCTGAGCGGGGTGTGGTGTGGGAAGAAGTCCTCATCTATCTTCCTAGCCGGGTAAAACTGCTGCTTCTCTCTGCGACCATATCCAACGCGGAAGAGATCTGCGTATGGTTGGAAGAGAACAGAGGAGAAAAGGCGTGGGTTGTACGTTCCCGGGAGAGGCCCGTTCCGCTGGAAATGCTGTTCCTTTTTCCGGGCGGCCTGATTTCACCCCTGGACACGAAGAAGGGCCTTGTTCCCAGAGTGAAGCAATTCCTTGCTTCCTACCATGGAAGGGATTCCTCAAGGCTCAATTTTGGCGACATCATCCAATGCCTCGGAACGTTCGATCTCCTGCCCGCCATCTTCTTTCTGAGATCGAGGCTTGATTGCGATCGAGCCCTCTACACCTGCATCAAACGCGACCCGCCATATGAAATCGGGGAACGCATGAGGAGGGAGGTGAGGGAGTTCCTCCACGCCTACCCCCATCTCGAAGGCCACCGTCAAATGAGGTTTCTCCTGGATTCCCTGGTAGCCTCCCACCATGCGGGTCAGCTCCCTTACTGGAAGCTCCTGATCGAAAGACTGATGGTCAAAGGATACCTGGAGGCCATCTTTTCAACATCCACGGTCGCTGCGGGGGTGAACTTCCCGGCCCGAACCGTGGTTCTGGTTCAGAGTGATCGGTTCGACGGCAGGGGCTTCTCCGACCTTACGGCAACCGACCTCCACCAGATGACGGGAAGGGCAGGGAGGCGAGGAAAGGACAACATCGGGTTTGGTCTGATTGTCCCCGGGCTTCATCAGGATCCGCAGCTCATCCATGAGCTGAGAGACTCTCCTCCGGAGCCGCTCATGAGTCAGATTCACATCAATTTCTCCATGACCCTGAATCTCCTCCTCTCCCACGGGCCTGCGGAGATCAGAGACCTCCTGAGTCGATCCTTTGCCTCATTCCAGCAAAAACAAAGGGGATCCATGCTTGAGAAGCGCTGGGAAGAGGTGATGAAAGCGATCAAAAGCCTCCTCCCGGTGGGAAATTGTGATACCAGCGATCCGTATGAAGTGATCGAAAACATCCAGGAGAGAGCTGAGCTCAAGAGAGAGATGCGGCATCTTGCTGACACGGTGCGGGGGAAAAAGCTCCTGGCGACATACAGAGAGTACCTGAAGCCGGGAAGACTTTTTCTCCACAAAAATAGAAACATCTACGTCGTCTTCCGAACTTCCGCGGAGAAAGGCAATCTGCTGTGCGCGGCCCATAACCTCAGAAAGATGGTCCGTGTCCGCAAAGGGGACGTGAGGTTGAGAAGAGTCGAACCTCATCACATCAAGAGCATCCTTGACTATCGGGTGGACTTGCCAAAGGAGATGTCGCCGGAGAAACTTCAAAGCCTGTTCTCATCCATTCCGTTGGAGAATCTCAACCCTCTCCCCGTGGACCTCCTGGAGAAGGAGCCCGGTGCGGGTCCGTCAGGGACATGGCCCCATGACCGTCCGAAGCTTGCGTGCGAAGGATGCGTGCACATCAAGACCTGTCATAGCGCAAAGAAGAGTGAGATAGGGAAGCTTCTCTCGGAGTTTCGACATCTGGCCAGACAGATGGAAGGGATGGGAGGAGGGCTATGGCTGAGCTTTAAGAGACACCTCCGTTTTCTCAAGGAGACCCGCTTTGTGGATGAAGGCGATCGGTTGACCCCTGACGGCATCTGGGCATCCAAGCTGAGGCTCGATCATCCTCTGCTGATTGCCGAGGCGATACGGGAGGGCGGATTTGATGAGGTGACGCCCGAAACCATGGCAGGATGCCTCGCTCCCTTTGTGTGGGACAGGGTTCAGGACCTGGAAACCAAGGTGAGAAGTCCCATGGGTCTGGGAGCCATGGAACAAGCTTTTCAGATGCTCTTGGGCTCTTTGGAGCAAATGAGGGCTCTTCTGGCGCGGCGGGGATTCGCAAACCCTCAAATTCCTTTCTGGCCGGCGGCGGCCCTTTTTCTTTGGGCCAAAGGGATGGAGTGGCAGAAGCTTCTTTTTTCTGTCCCGGTAGACGAGGGAGACATGGCTTCTCTGATCGTAAGGACCGCTGACCATCTGCGGCAGGTGGCAAACCTGGAAGAGACTCATCCTGAACTTGCGTCAAGAGCAAAGCAGGCGATCCGTCTCATCCTGCGGGAGCCTGTGCACATCGAATGATCCGAACAGGGTAGAGCGAAGAGAAAAGATTGTTAAGGAGGAAGGTGTTTTTACTAAGCAGAGCAATATATTGTTTATGTTTTTGCGGGGCATGAGGATTTTCTTTCGTTCCAAGTCTCCCGGCCTGGTCTTTTCAGTGACTTATCCATGGGGGAGTTCTGCCCCCTCCGCATTCTCCGCCTGCAGCGGAGCTGCGGCTTCCCCCACGGATAAGTCACGAAAAGGACAGCGGCCTCCCGCCAGTCACTTCAGAAAACCCCCATGCCCCGCGCAGTTATGCCACGCAAACAATTTGTTGCTCCCAGT
>JAHECH010000616.1 GCA_024641835.1 Deltaproteobacteria bacterium | reverse complement strand
TTTTACAAAGGATTTCTTCTTCAATCCCAAGAGAGGATCAAACGCTTGGCATCTATCGATCCTGATGCTACAGCAAAATTCAATCAACTGACAGGCTTCAAACGGCAGTTGGCCGCACAGTATACCCGGCCCAAGGTACAGCGTGACAGTGCACTTGTTGAAAGCTTGGAAACTCAAGCCAACGATTGTGAAAAAGAACTTTCACGGACTGTGGCTGGTTTTGGCGAAGCCGTACGTCAGGTAACCTGGCAGGAGGTGCAGGCGGCCTTGCCAAAGGATGCCATTGCTCTGGAGTTCGTCCATTTCAGGAATCAACATCCAGACAAGAGTCCATTCGTTCAATATGCCGCACTCCTCTTGCATCCCGGTTCCGCCCCCCCGAAATTCATCCCCTTGTTCGAGGAAGCGCAATTCGATCACCTCCTGCAAGCCGGCATCGAACGAAAATCCGATTATGTCAATGAACTCTATTCCTGGACAGATCGAGGATTGATCCAATCCGACCGAGAGAAAAGCTCTCTGTATAAACTGATCTGGTCAAAGATTGAAGAAAAGGGGCTGGAAGGCATCAAGACGGTGTATTATTCACCCTCGGGACTATTACATCGTCTTAACTTGGGGGCCATCGCCTTTGATAAGGGAACCATCCTCTCCGACCGATACAACCTGGTAGAACTGAATAGTACACGTCAACTAGTCATCCCCGACAACGTTATCCGATCGACCAGGGATGCGCTTTTGGTTGGGGGAATCCAATTTGATATGGATACTATCCAGATGCAGGATATAGAAGAATCCTCCCTGGCCACTCGGTCGATATCCGCTGCCTGGTCCGAGTCCGGTCCACGCCTGGGGACCTGGTCTCCTCTGTTGTGGACAGCCCAGGAAGTTGGAAATATTTCCACTACCCTGACCACCTCTGATTTTGAGACGATCATTTATCAAGGAACCAAAGCCACGGAGGAAACCATCAAGGCGATCGGTACAAAGTCTGCTTCTCCACGTGTGTTGCATATGGCCACCCATGGCTTTTTCTTTTCCGATCCGGACAGAAATAATGAAGGCCCCGGTCCGGGTGAGGCAGATCCCGTCTTCAAAACATCCGACAACCCCATGGTCCGATCAGGCCTCATCCTGGCCGGCGGCAATTACGCGTGGAAGCATGGACGCGCCGTCAGCCCGGAAAAGGAGGATGGCATCCTCACCGCCTACGAGATCAGCCAGATGAACCTGGCCAATACCGAATTGGTGGTCCTTTCCGCCTGCGAGACCGGTCTGGGAGATATCGAAGGGAATGAAGGGGTGTATGGACTGCAGCGGGCCTTCAAGATCGCCGGCGCAAAGTACCTAATCATGAGTTTGTGGCAAGTGCCCGACCGGGAGACCATGCAATTCATGACCACCTTTTATCGAAACTGGCTGGAACCCGGTGATGGGAAGCAAGCGACCATTCCCGAGGCCTTCCGGAAGACGCAGCTGGAGATGCGGGACCGGTTCTTCAATCCGTATTCATGGGCGGGATTTGTGCTGGTGGAGTAGAACAATCTTGAATACTGAACTTATCGTTTGATGAAATTTTATTTGTGTTGTTTCATTGTTTCTTGCATGACCATCGTCTCTGCGCAGACGGTGGATTCATTAGTGATCAGGCAAGTGGATAGCCTCATTCAATCTTCTCGTGCCCTTACCGATAAAAAGGATTTCGGGATGGCACTTCAAGTCAATGCCAACGCTGAACATCTTGCGCTGACGTATTTGGGAGATATTTCATTGTCGTATTTCAATAGCTGTTTCAATCATGGTAGAATCCTTTATTTCGACGGGAAATTGCCAGAAGCAGAAAAGTGGTACCTCAAAGGGAAAGTCATCATTGAGGAACTTGTTGGGAAAGAGCATCTGGAGTATGCTAAAGTCTTGAATAATTTAGCCATTCTTCATAAGGATCTATGTAATTATACTCAAGCCGAGACGCTATATCTGGAAGCGAAGGAAGTGTTTAACGATGTGCTTGGTGAAGAGCACCCATATTATGCCAAATGTCTGAATAACATTGCAATTCTTTATCTGGATATGGGTCTCTATGAAATGGCGGAATCTTATTATATAGAATCTAAGGACATACGTGAAAAGGCGCTCGGAAATAAGCATGCTGATTTTTCCGCCAGCTTGAACAATCTTGCGGTATATTATTGGAATATAGGCCTTTTTGAAAAAGCGGAAGCCCACTATATAGAATCCAGAGAGATATGGGAAGAGGTTCTTGGCAAGGAGCATCCAAATTATGCCACTAGCCTGAACAACCTTGCTATTCTTTATGTGGAATTGGGTAACTACATAAAAGCTGAACCCCTCTATCTGGAAGCGAGGGATATCCGCGAAAAAGTATTCGGCAAGGAGCATCCTTATTATGCTGAAAGTTTGAACAACCTTGCAAACCTTTATAGCCATTTGGGTGATTACATTAAGGCTGAATCACTCTATTTGGAAGCCAAGGATATCCGTGAAAAGGTGTTCGGTAAATCGCATCTCGAATATGCCCAAAGTCTCAGTAATCTGGCTGTCCTTTATAGGAAAATGGGAAACTTCAATCGTTCCGAGGAACTTTACCTTGAAGCCAAGGCTATACAGGAAGGATTACTGGGCGATGAGCATCCGATCCTGGCCTCCAGTCTGAGTAATTTGGCTTTACATTACCAGGATATTGGCCAGGTCGATCAGGCAGAATTACTGTGGAAAGAAGCCAATGATATTCGTTTGCAACAACTTGGAGAGAGGCATCCTGATTATATCACAAGTTTGAATAATCTAGCAAGTTTATATGAAGAGCAAACCCGGTATTCTGATTCAGAGCCTTTGTTGGAAGAAGTGCTCACCAGCGCTCAAGGCATTTTGGTCGAAGCCATTTCGTTCCTTTCCGAACAGGAACTCGGCAAATACATCGTTAACTTTCAGTATAAAGGAGAAAAATTGAATACGTATTTGCTCCGACGTCAGGCAAAGGATGCAGTGCCAGGAATTCTCCCCTCACTAGTATATGATCATGCGCTATTTTATAAGGGTTTCCTTTTGACTGCCGCCTCCAGGTTGAATACACTTGCAATGATATTACCAGAAGGCAAGGAAATTAATCTCAGACTTAAAGGATACAGGCGCCGATTGGCGACGGAGTATACAAAACCCATTTCCAAGCGAAAAGGCATTGCCGAGTTGGAAGAGAAAGCGAATGCAGCCGAAAAGGAATTGGCTCGCTCTGTAGCCGGTTATGCCGATGCCATCCAGCAGGTGAAATGGCAGGATGTACAGACCGCCTTGCCGGAAGATGCTATCGCTCTGGAATTTGTTCGATTCAGGGTTGTTTTTCCACAGAGGACCGACAATGTCATGTATGCCGCCTTGCTGATTCGGCCAGGTGCTGTCAAGCCATTCTTCATTCCCTTGTTTGAGGAACGGGAATTCGATCATCTGCTCGATGCGACCAAGGAACGAAAAGCTGACTACGTCAATAAGCTCTATGCCTGGGCTGACCGGGGCCTGGTGCAATCGGG
>JAHECH010000615.1 GCA_024641835.1 Deltaproteobacteria bacterium | reverse complement strand
ACCGTTATCGAAAACTGCTTGTGCGGTTTGAGAAGAAGACATCAAGTCACGAAGCATTGTTAGAGTTGGCTTGTGCATTAATCGTTTTTCGTCAAGTAATAGTTATTTACGGATAAGCTCTTAGACTTCAGCTCATAAAGAGGGACTTCTATCATCTCATCTATCTTCCACCAGCTGGGTTTGATCGCCCGGTTCAAACACTCTCACAAGGGTGCACCGCAAATGTTCAGCCATCGCTGGATCTTACGGAACCAGAGAGATGGCTCCCACCGGGTAGTACCTTTTTTTGCCATGACCTCCTTTAACGGGCGGGGATGAACAAGGCGACTTCTCGCGGAATACAGCAGTAACGCGCAGAGTCATCGGCCCGAATATCAGCCTCCATTCGAAGACGGGAGGGTTGGCAAGACGGCAACTGAAATGGTCGCCCGGGAGAGATGAAAACGGGGTATGCACCATGAAGGAGCATAATTGTTGGGCAAGGAGAACACGCATGCAGACTACAAAGGTAATCTTTTTTTCGACTTTCGTGACCGTCATTACTCTCATCGGCTTCTCATCGCCGGTGCTAGCTCTTGATAAGCAGGTTTCTGAAAGCAAAGTGGCGGTTGTTAATGGTACGGTGATCACGGAAAAAGACTTGGACAGGCAAGTGGGCTTTCTTCAGCAGAAGCTCCGGGAGACAGGAAAGTCCATGAACGAAGCCGACCTTGCGGGAATAAAACGGGATGCTTTGGAAAACCTTATCGATGAGGAGTTGCTTTACCAGGCAGCGGTGAAGCAAAAGACCAAAGTGAGCGACACGGAAATCAATCGGGCCTTGGGCACAATCAAAGCAAGATTTCCCGATGAGGGGCAATTCAAGGATGCATTGAGCAAGGCAGGTCTCTCTGAGGCGGCTTTGAAGTCACAACTTGAGAGGAATCTCACCATTGATCAATTCATTGACAAGCAGTTTGTTCAAAAAGTGACCGTCTCCGACAAGGATGCCAAGGTTTACTACGATGGGCATCCCGACCTTTTCAAGCGACCGGAACAGATCAGAGCGAGCCATATCCTGATCAGGGTTGACCCGCAAGCTGACCAATCCCAGAAAGATAGCTCTCGCAAAAAAATGGAAGCTATCCAGCAAAGGCTGAAGAAGGGAGAAGACTTCGCTGAACTTGCCAAGCAATACTCCGAAGACCCCAGCAGCGCCAGAGGCGGTGACTTGAGTTACTTCGGGCGAGGAAGAATGGTGAAACCCTTTGAAGATGCGGCTTTTGCTCTGAAACAGGGCGAGGTGAGCGACATCGTAGAGACCCAGTTTGGATACCATCTTATCAAGGTCACAGACAAGAAACCCGAGACCGTGATCCCCTATGAGGAGATCAAGGATAAACTGCAAGACTACCTCAAGGGGGAGACAATTCGGGAGAAGGTGGGCTCCTATGTGGCCGAACAAAAGGGAAAGGCAAAGGTTGAAAGGTTACTGCCAGAAAAACCCTGAAAAACTCCATTACGGGATTTGATCATAACTCACCTTTCTCATCGAAGGAGCAGATCATGGCAAGAGAAAATTCCACGATGCTAGATACCAATGATCCTTTTCCACCATTAGACCTGGGGCTCGTAGACGGCCGGGCATTTGTGCTGCCCCAGGGCTTCGGAGAGGGTTATGGGGTTCTCATTCTCTACAGAGGACACTGGTGACCCCTTTGCAGTCAGCAGTTGGCTGATTTTCAGTCCCGCATCGGCGACTTTATCGCAGAAGGGATTAACGTCATGGCTGGTTCGATTGACCCGCCGGACAAAGCAGAGGAGACGGCTAAGAAACTTGGGATTACCTTTCCAATGGCTTACGGCATGGACGCGGAGGCTGCCTCAAAAATTCTCGGAGCCTTTTACGAGAAGGAGAAAAAGTTTATTCAGCCTACGGGTTTTATCGTTCGACCGAACAAAACCGTTGAGGTAGCTGTCTACAGCTCCGGCCCTGTCGGGCGGTTCGTGGCAAAGGATGTGCTCAGCCTCATCAAATTCTACAAGAGCAGGCAAAAGAAATGACTCCGCACCTTGGGATAACAGGGCATTTGACAGCGTGTTCTTCGTCCGGCTGATGCGGTTTGGCCTCCCCAGCGGCATACAGTTCTTCCTGGAGATCTTCGGGTTCACTTTCTTCGTTCAGGCAAAAGCGAGATGCAGAATCGTACCCGGCGTGAAGAAAAGCGGGAGCGACTGATTCGATTCAATACCGGGTGAGCGTATACCTTGTTGGAGAAATCATGCCCCATTCCAGAGCCTTTCAGGGCCAGAGCAGGCACGGCCTTCTTTATCGCTGCTCTATTTCTTCTGAATTTCACCGGCCGGTTTATTTTCGCGCCTCTGATGCCTTTTATTGAGGAGGAACTCGTCATAACGCATGCCCAGGCAGGTTCCCTGTTCCTCATCATCTCTCTCGGGTTCGCAGGTGCCCAGTTCGGCTCTGGCTTTCTTTCTTCTCGCCTCACCCACAGAAAAGTCATTGTTGTGTCCATTGTCGCGGTAGGATTTGCTCTTGTCGCTCTCGGATTTGTCCATTCCCTTCCGTTGATCCGCGTGGCCCTCTTTTTTCTCGGTTTAGGGGCCGGCCTTCATGTGCCCTCAGCGTTCGCGACCATCACAGCCATGGTCAACCGGCAAGACTGGGGGAAAGCGCTAGGGGTTCATTCAGCAGCGCCAAGCCTTAGTCTCGTCCTTGGGCCCCTTCTGGTCGCTGCCTTTATCGGCTCGATTTCCTGGAGAGCCGTCATCTTCTGCCTGGGGGGTTTATCTGTTTTTGCAGGGATGGCCTTCATGCATTATGGAGGGTGCGGAGATTTCCCAGGCGATGCGCCCAGGCCTTCAGTCCTTCGGAGTATTGCCGGGCTGTCCTCGATCTGGCTCATGATCGCTCTATTCGTCATGGCCTTGGGCGGAAGCGTAGGCACCTTCACCATGCTGCCCCTCTACCTGATCGTCGAACGCGGCTTCGATAAAGGCTACGCAAACACCCTGCTAGGCCTCGCCCAGATTTCCGGTCTTCTGGCAGCTTTTGTGGCAGGATGGTTTGCAGACAGGGTCGGGCCAAAGCTGGCGATTTCTATCCTCCTTGCAGCCGGAGGTGTAGCTACGATCTTGCTCGGCATCTCCAGCGGAGGGTGGCTGTGGCTCGCCATATTCATACAGCCGGCTCTCGCAGGTTCCTTTTTCCCTGCCGGTTTTTCTGCCATGTCCAGAATGGTCCAGCCCAATTTGAGGAGCGTGGTCGCTTCGGTAGTCGTGCCTTCCGCCTTTTTCATCGGAGTGGGAGTCTTACCTGCCCTCATGGGCTATCTTGGTCAGACCTATTCTTTCAGCCTCGGATTCGCTCTGGCTGGATCTCTCATGCTTCTTGGCCCTCCCTTCGCTTTCCTCCTCAAGTTCACTGAGCAGGAGCAGGAGGGGTGCTAGTACAAACGCATTTATTGGTTTACCATTCCTGAGCTCCCTCTCCCCCCCGTATCAAGCACGGGGCAAGCTCTTCCCTCTCCCCGATTATTGGGCTGACTTTTACCCAT
>JAHECH010000043.1 GCA_024641835.1 Deltaproteobacteria bacterium | reverse complement strand
CCAAAGAGATCTGGGACGTTGCCGCGCGATGCAACATGATCGAGCGGTTGTTCCTTCTGAGAGAAGGATTGAAGAGAGAGGATCTGAAGAAGGGAGATATGCTGAACCATCGCTATTTCGATGAACCATGCAGGCGTGGGGCACCGGATGTGGTGGGAAGAACGATCGATCGCGAAAAATTCAGGAAGATGATCGATGAGTTCTACATGTACAAAGGCCTGGACGCGAACGGCGTTCCCAAACCGGAGACTCTCAAGAAACTCGGGATTGAGAACGAACCGTCCCACCTGCTGTGATATTTTGGAAAGGAGTCGATCGATGGAACCAATGGGTAAAGTTCTTGTCGTCAATTATGAAAAATGCACAGGATGCAGGCTCTGTGAACTGGTCTGCGCCGTTAAACATGATGGGGTCTCCAATCCCACCCGCAGCCGGATCAAGGTGATCAAGTGGGAGGGGGAAGGCCTCTATATTCCCATGTCCTGCCAGCAGTGTCAGGATGCCCCTTGCATGAATGTCTGTCCTGTGAAGGCGATATCACGGGATGAGAGCCTCGCCAGGGTCATGGTGGATTACGACAAGTGCATCGGGTGCAGGTCTTGCGTTGCGGTTTGTCCCTTCGGTGCCATGAGTTTCAATGCCATCGACAGAAAGGTCTTCAAATGCGACCTATGTGACGGTGATCCTCAATGTGTCCGATTCTGTGAAATCAAGGCTGTGGACTACTCGGATGCATCCGAGGAGAGCGTTTTCAAAAAGAGGGAAGCGGCAAAGAGGATCAGCGTCGCAGGGAAGCAGGCTGCAGCTCTCTTAGCACAAGCATAAAGCTCATTCCCCGTGTCCGGGGAATGGGTATGCATAAGGGAAGAGGAGGTTTTAGGTTCTACCTGAAACCTCTTTTTTTGAAATCGATCAGCGCAAAAAGGGGGCTTTCGAGACACGGCAATGGAAATCAACAGAATCGAACTACTCTCTGTCGGTATCGATGTCGGCAGTGCAACAAGTCATTTGGTCTTTTCAAATCTGATATTGGTAAGGGACGAAATGTCTCCTACTCTTCGGTTCAACATCGAAGAAAGAAAGGTGATCTATGAGGGAAGGATCATTGATACACCTTTTCTGGAGGACAAGACCATTGATATCGATGAATTGACTGCCTTTTTCAAAAAAGAATATGAGCACGCGGGAATTGACCCTGCCGCTATTCAGACAGGCGCGGTGATCATAACAGGAGAGTCAGCCAAGAAACATAACGCGCCGCAGATAGCAGAGGCACTGTCCAAGGATGCAGGAAAACTCGTTGCAGCGACTGCTGGTCCCAATTTCGAAAGCCTTCTCGCTGCAATGGGATCAGGGGCAACCGCCAGATCAAAAGATCACAACAAAACGATCCTGTCGTGCGACATTGGCGGCGGGACATCCAACCTGGCCGTATCGAAAAACGGTGAGGTCGTCTCCACAAGCTGCATATCGGTTGGCGGCAGATTGCTCGCCCTGGATTCTGAGGAGAGAATATGTCGGCTTGCCGATCCTGCTGTTAAAGTCATGCAACATTTGGGACTGGATTACGAAATCGGCGACCGAATCCCAAAACAGGACATTGAAAAGATCGCATCACAAATGGCCGAAGTGCTTTTTGAAGTCATGAAGGGCCCTGCAAAGTCTGCTTTGGCAAGGCAGCTCATTCTAACCGATAACCTGGATTTTCCGAGCACCATCGATGAATATCTGTTTTCGGGGGGAGTGGCGGAGTTCATCTACGGCTGCAACGGCCATTATAATGATATGGGAGGAATCCTTGCAGACAAAATACGTTCTTTGATCCCCAAACTGAAGTCTCCGGTCGTTGAAGCTATCCATAAGATCAGAGCAACGGTCATTGGCGCGGGTGCCTATTCATTGTCCGTTTCAGGCTCATCCGGGTTTATGGATGCCAAGCTCACACTCCCGATGAGGAATATTCCTGTACTCAGGGTAGACGTGGAACACACACAACTCAGTGTAGATCATGTTGTTTCACGGGTAAGCATGGCTTTTCAAAGGCATGATTTGGTCGAAGGCCAAGAAATCGTCGCCTTATTCTTTAAGGATCCTGTTCGAGTGAATTACCCTGCACTAGAGTTGTTTGCGAAGTCCATGGAAACTGCCCTCGCCGACTCCATCGCCAAAGGGATGCCTATTATCCTCATTTTTGAAAAGGACATCGCGTGTAGCGTGGGTAACGTCATTCGACGGGAAACCGGCCTGAAAACCAATTTACTGTCTCTCGACGAGTTATCCCTGAACGACGGGGATTGGATCGATATCAGTGAACCATTAGTTGGTCGCCAGGTATTTCCAGTTACCGTGAAATCTCTTATTTTCCCCACGAATTAGCGTCTCATTTGCCAAGTGCTTCAGAAGCTGCTTATGGATTTTAAACTTCCTGGCAACTGCCGGGGATATGTCTAACAGGAATTCTCATCGAGCAGGTCTATTTCGATCTTCTTGGTGCAACCGTCAATGGAGGGCAGCCACCGCACAATGCTGTCCCTGATTTGCTGGGCCGTGGCGGGATCGAGAGCGTGAACGTTGCCGTTCACTCGCAACGAAACAGTCTGGGCAACACACTTTTCGACGGTTGCTTTGCCTCTTACCAAATCCCTGGCAAGGTCAAAGCAAGTCTTGTGGCCACAACGACCGCAGTCCTGCTTCGGTAGCTTGAAGCCTTTTTCCATGACCTTTTCCGCCATGATCCTCACGTGAATATCATTCATGATGTCGAAATCAGAAATCCCCTTGTTGAAGGATGCGGTAAAAAGCTCCAGCCCGTCAAGAAGCTCTTTTTTTTCATCCTCCCTTCGCAAACAGACAATCTTCGGAAAGGTCTTTTCTCTTTTGAACCCTTCGATCAGCACAACGTCGCATTCATAATAGCCCAGGATCTCCTCAATGCCCTTTTTCCCTTTGAGTATGATTTCTGATTCTCCAGGCGAGATGGCAGAAACGATTTCAGCATGCGCTTTGTACCTTGACGTGTCTGCTTCTGCAAAATTGATCACCCTGGAAGCGTGTTTGAGAACACCAACGCGATACCCCATTCCGGTGAGTTCCCTGGCGAGCCGCACACCGAGGGTCGTCTTGCCGCTCTTCTTGTAGCCGATGATACCAGCCGCTTTCACAAGTTACCCTCCGGCAAGCATCATGGTGACGTGAATCTCATCCCCGTCCTTCACTGGTTTTGCCAGCTCATCCGGATAGGCGCTCTGCAAATTCAGGTAAATCTCAACAATGGGATTGAGCTTGCCCTTTTTGTCGAAAATGGATGGCCCCAGGCCGGGGAATTTTTTGACCAGATCCTTGAGGCATTCACCAACGGTCTTGCCCTCAGCTTCAACAATGTCTTGGCCATTGGTGTATTGCCGGAGGGTTAAGTGAAGATGTATTTTGACGCTCATCTCCTAGCCCTTTCTGGCTTCCTGCCCGCAGTGTTCACACTCGGGATTTCTGTTGACTTTGAACTCTGTGAATCTCATGTTCAGGCCGTCATAGACAAGCAACCTATTCGTGAGCAATTCGCCGATGCCCACAACCCACTTGATGACTTCTGTTGCCTGGATGCAACCTACCACTGCCGGAGTGACACCGATGACGGGAAATTTCTCCGGCGGAACAGGGCCCCGGTAAAGACACCTGAGACATGCGGACTCACCGGGCACAACGGTCATGGCTCTTCCTTCAAACCCTCGGACAGCTCCATGAAAAAAGGGAATGTTTTTATCCAGAGCCGCCTTATTCAATATATATCTTGTCGGCAAATTATCCATGGCATCAACAATCCCGTCACAATCAGCAACAAGATTCAAGACGTTTTCTTCAGTAATGGATTTCTCTATGACCTCAATGCTCACTGAAGCGTTGAGCTTTCTCAGCTTTTCCAGAGCGGAGTCAACCTTTCTTTTCTGAATGTCTTGATCCCAGTGAAGAATCTGCCTGTTAAGATTGCTCAGTTCCACCCTGTCATGGTCCACGATCCTGAGAGAGCCAATGCCAGCCGCTGCCAAATACATGGAAACAGGAGAGCCAAGTCCACCCGCACCTGCTACAAAGACCTTTGATCTTTTGAGCCTTATCTGGCCCCCCTTGCCAATCTCCTGGATCATGATCTGTCGATCATATCTCTCTATTTCCTCCGCACTCAGCATGGCCAACCCTCTCTTCCTCGAAACGAGCAGCGTCACCGAGTATCGTATCCTAGAAATGATTTAACATAATCCGCTGTGTTGCTTGTAAAAGAACTTCCGGGACGCAATACCTGCACAATCATTCTCACCCATCGTCTCATAGACTTTGGTGAGCTTAGACGAAGTGGCCGCACATTGCAAGCATCCACTCAACCATCCAGCCCGTTTTAAAAATCCCTTTACATCAGTCGTTCAATATGGAACAAGAAGCCCCGGAAAGATACTGGGGTGCCGCTGCCCAAGTGCGTTAGAACAATATCTTCAATTTTCTGTCCTGATGAGTTCCAGATGATCGCACCTCGAAAAAGGATGGCCATCATCGCGAGTTATCTGCCAGGAGAGACCTATGGCCTTCTCGGGCCTCAGGTCGCTGCCACGATCATTCAAGAGAACACGGGATATGAGTGCGTTGTCATCGCTCTGACACGGGAGGATGATAAGGGGTTGTTGAAAAAGGCCCTGGCAGATTATCTGACGATTGGGATGCCGATTATTGGCTTCTCAACGCTGAGCGGCCGAGATGACCTCTTCTCTCTCGCGAGAGAGCTTAAGCATGAAGGAGCGATCACGATCCTTGCCGGTCCCCAGGCGGATGTGGATTACCTTGGTGAGGTGGACTGGCAGTTTCACCCCCATCGCTTCTCCGGGCTTTCCAGCCATTTCTCCTTTGCCCTTCATGGGCCCGCAGAGCAAATCATTCCTTTCTTGAACGATCCCAAAGGAAAAACCTGGCGAGAAAGCCCTGGCATCCATTCCTTGGATCAAGATGCGAGGATCGCTCAAAACACGAAAAAGGCATGGGAGAGCGACTTTCTGAGAAAGGTCATATGGAACAATCTTTTCCGTGTCAGGGAAGGCAGCCTGGAACCTCTCCATATCACCATGGGACAGGTGTTGCAGCATATCGGGTGTCCCCACGCTACACGGTCGAGGCGGGTAGAAATAGACTATCCTGCATCCTTGGGCGGAGGAGATGGGAAAAGAGTAAGCCTTTCCCTAAAAGGATGCAGCTTTTGTGATGTGGCTGTTGACAAAGGGTTCCAGGGCTCTCTGGATATGGAGACAGTTTTGGCGCAGATCCAGGGGCTCCCTGACAGGGCCGACGGGAGAAAGATCACCTTCGAACTGATCAATGAAAACGCGCTGCCTGGCCTCCCAACCCTCTTAAGGGAGGTCAAAATGAGAGGCTTCCAGCTCTCCCAGGTCAATCTCACCCTCAGAGCAGACTGGTTTGTTCTGGGGGAAAAGCATTTGAGGGAGGCGCTCCTGCTGGCCCGAGACATGGGAATCCGCATATTCCTGGGTTCCATGGGATTTGAGTCCTTTGACGACCGGATATTGTCAAACCTGAATAAGGGCGCCGACCTCCAGACCAATCTCCGCGCAATCGGCCTGATGCGGCGTATCAAAGAAGAATTTCCTCTGGAGTGGGGATACACAAGGGACGAAGGGGCGAACCATGGCTTCATCCATCCCACGCCATGGGACAGCGAGGAGACCGAAATGAACAACAAGGAGGTCATCAGCCTCTATGCCCTGGACAAGGACATCCTGCCTGAACACAGCATCCCTCTGATCATCCACCATGCCTCCGCCTTGGGTGACTGGATAAGGGTGATCGAGAAGAGGGAAGAGATCCAGTTCAAAAGGGATGTCTCCATCATCGCCTGGTGGCAAATCGGGGATCACATCATCATCTAGTGAAGCTTGACAAAACAGCTTCAATGGCCATTTTAGGTGTGTTTCTATTCAAACTTTCCTTTGGACTGGACCTGAAATGGAGACAAGGAGAGCAGAGATCATGAAGGTGAAAATCGATTATGACTTGTGCATGGGTGACAGGAACTGCAATAAAGTCTGTCCTGAAGTGTTTGAGTATGACGAAGACAAGCTGATTTCTCGGGTTCTCGTGGATGAGGTTCCAAAGCACCTGGAACCCCTTGTGAGGAAAGCGGCAAAAGAATGCGCACCAGGAGCGATTAGCATCGAAGAGTAGTCAAAGTCTGGAGGAAAAGAAATTCTACGGTAAGGCTTGGATTCTCAACCGCCATGTTTGATCGCCGGACTTGAGAGCCACATAATCCCTTTCAATTTCAGCCACCGAAGCGCCTTGGATGGATTGCCCTGCTTTGACGATCCGGCCGTTGATCACGGCGAAACGGCTCTCAGGGTCTGTAGACCATACGAGCGCTTCCAGCTTGAATGTCGAATCTGCGTTGCCTGGCGAGATTTCCTTTATCCCGGCTGGAAATCGTTGAGAGCTTTTCTTTTCTGGCTCTCTATCTCTCGGCAAACTTTTTGCTGATTTTCCCCTGGAAGAAAAAGATCCGATCCCCTCCCTGTCACTCCATTTCGCTTGCTCTGTCCATCTGCTTTTCTCGGAAGGAAGATGGGCATCCATTTGACCTGATTTGTTCAAAGCTACCTGGGTTGCTCGGGTTTTATGCCCTGCCTCGGCGGAATAGTTGATTTGAGGTGTGGGGCCTTTGTTCATCTTGATCTTGATCCATGGCAAGAATCTTGCCAACGCCCATCCTGAGCTGACCAAAACGAAGAACACGAAAAGTAATTCAACTGCTCTTCTGGCAAACCAGATTCTTCTGATCCTATGTCTAAAGGTCTTCCTCGGGTCTACCTTATGGGCCATGGATTTTACGCCCGGAGAAGGTGCTTCCCTTTCAACTCTTCTCAAGGCTTCCAGGATCGCGCTCAATTTTCACCTCCGCAACGGTCGGCCATCGCCGACCTCCCAACGGTCGGCCATCGCCGACCTCCCAACGGTCGGCCATCGCCGACCTCCCAACGGTCGGCCATCGCCGCAAAACCTTTCGACCCGGGATATAGATTTTTTTCCTGAATCGCTTGATCCTCTAAACAATGATCCATGAACCAGGGTGCCTCATTTCCAAACCAGTTTGAGACAAAGTTGAATCAATCTGCGATATGAGGAATGTTGAGCGAAGATTCCTCGTTGTAGAGAACCATCTTGGTCAGGGGCCCAACGATCCCATCGGCATCGAGTCCGTGCCCTTCCTGGATTCTCTTCACAGTCTCCATGGTCCTGCTGTCATAGGAGGGGTTCATTTCAATGTCATTGTATCCAAGGTCATGCAGAAGCATCTTGAGCGCCACGACAGACTCCCCTGGGGCATTTGCTGAAATGGATCTAGGGTAATTGAGAAAGTCCCTCCACACCACGTAAGCCACGCGGGACCAATAGGGTCTGATCTGATCCGGTTCCGCTTCGATAGCTCCTTCTTTGCCTTCCCTGCTTAATTCCATTCCCTCTTGATTGATCCTGGTGAGGGCCAAGTACCGAGGACCGTTAGCACCTGGTACACGAAACTCGAGTATGGCAGGGTACTTCAATTTTCTGATGAGGCTGACGTCTCCCTCGATCCTCTGAATCTGGAGGCCGTTTTGCTTGGCTCCCAGCCTGAAGAAAGCTTGATCATCCTCCAAGCTCTCGAGCCAGGGGCTCACCTCAGGGTGTTCGTACCAGAGTTGCAGGGCAGCTTTAAGGGCCATCGTTCTTGAAGATCTGGAATCCATCTCCTTGAGCACATCCACCAGTGGGATTGCAGCATTTGCTCTTCTCTCGTCACTGGGGGGTGCCGGGTTATCTTTATGGAGACTCCCCTCCCCCTCGAGCCCCTTCCCGCCATCCTTAGCTAATATCTCTCCCTCCCTGTTGAAGACGGCTTCTGAAGCGGATTTCTCCTCTTGCTTCTTGAACGAGGGGACCTTCTGGGTCACTTTGGGTCTCCCGGCCTCCGTGGGCTCGAGCATTTTGCGATGCAGAAGGTCTCGGGGTCCGTACAGGATTATGCCTAGCGAGACCACATACAACAGGGTGATCAAAAACGCGATGGAGGAAACCACGAGGTAGGTATTCCTTCTCCCCAATTGAAAGCTGAGGCTCTTCAGGTTCCCCCGGCCCGCCAGCTCTCTGATAGAGGCCTTGGCCATATTCCCTGTGATTTTCGTTCTGTTAAGCCCAAAACCCGTGAGGAGTGCTCGGTCGCAGGCAATGTTGATCAATCTAGGAATCCCCCCGGAATACTTGTAGATGGCTCTGCGAGCGGCCCTTGTGAAAGTGGCGCCAGGCTTCGGAGACGCCACGTGGAGGCGGTGCCGAATGTAATCCCCGGTTTCCTTGGAGCTCAGAGGGCTGAGGTGACAACTCAAGGTGATCCTTTGGGCGATCTGTCTGAGTTCATGGGAATCCAGCATCTCAGCCAATTCAGGTTGACCCACCAAAACAATCTGAAGCAGTTTGCTCGTAGTGGTTTCGAGATTGGAGAGCAACCGAAGCTGTTCCAGAACATCGTGGCTGAGATTCTGGGCCTCATCAATCACTGCGATCACCTGTTTCCCTTCGGCCTTCTTCCGCAAAAGAAAGGCATTCAGGTTGTCTATGAGCTCTTTTACATTATTAGCCTCAGAGCTGATCCTGAATTCATCATTGATCGCTTTAAGCAACTGAATGGAGTCCAGCTTTGGATTGAAAACATAGGCGACCTCTGTCTCCGGCCCGAGATTCTCCAGAAAGGCTCTGCACAACGTCGTCTTTCCCGTCCCCACCTCCCCTGTGATTTCCACAAACCCATCTCCCTGAGCGATGGCATAGATGAGATGGGCCATCGCCTCCTCATGGGACTTGCTGAGAAAGAAATACGCAGGATTGGGAACGAGTTGAAACGGTCTTTCTTTGAATCCAAAGAATTGGTTGTACATCTATCTCATTCCTCTCCATCTGTTGCCAGCCCATGACCCCGGCCTGGCTCTCCCTGGGCTAAGTCCATCTGCCCGGGATGCTTGTATGGCAGAACTTGCACTTGCCGTGTTCCATGTTGTACTGGCTCAGAAGATATCCTTTTCTTTCGATCAGAATCCTGCCACAATGATGGCAGAAAGTATGGCTGCCTTGGTGATTGGGTACATTGCCAAGATAGACATACCTTATCCCTTCCCTTAAGGCGAGATCCCTCAACAACTCCAGGGTAGCTACAGGCGTCGGCGGCAGCCTGGTCAGCTTGTACTGCGGGAAAAATCTCAAAAAGTGGAGGGGATAATCAGCGCCCAACTCCTTGAGTATCCATCCACACATGCGTTTGATCATTTCAGGGTCTTCGACATAGGTTGGAACCGCCAGCGTAGTCACTTCTAACCAAACGCCCTCCCTGTGCAGCGTTCGGAGCGTATTGAGTACAGGCTGGAGCGATCCCCCGTTTAGCGACTCATAGATTTGTTCATCAAAAGACTTCAGGTTGATATTCGCAGCATCCAGCACCTTGGTGAGTTGGAGAAGCGGCCCCTCGTTGATATAGCCGTTGGAGACCAAGACATTCTTGAGGCCCGCCTGCTTAGCGAGTTTCGCTGTATCGTACATGTACTCGTAATAGGTGATGGCTTCGGAATAGGTGTAACCTATGGATGGACTGCGCGTATGCATCGCCTCTTTCACCACATCCGGAGGGAACAGTTCTTCAAAGTGCACCTCTTCCGGTTTCTTTTGGGAAATCTCCCAGTTCTGGCAATTCAGACACCTGAAATTGCACCCTGTGGTGGCAATGGAGAATATGGATGTGCTCGGGTAGAAATGGTTCAGTGGCTTTTTTTCGATGGGATCCAGATGAACTGAACATGGATTGCCATAGGCGAGGGAATACAACTTACCTCCGATATTCACTTTGGACCGGCAGACACTGCGGTCTCCCGGTGAAAGGTAACACCGGTTCGGGCAGACCTGGCACCTTACATTCTTTCCGTCTGAGGTGTAGTGAAAACCTTCGATGGACCATTTCCATGGGCTGGATGGCCCGTCATTCTTGAATATTTCTCCTGCAACGCTCTTTTCTCGCTCCCCTTCTGTTGCTGCGAACCCGAATCCCTGGCTTGTGCACATCAGGGCTGACACCCCTACGCCCAGGGATTTTAGAAAATCCTTGCGGGTCATTCCTCGGGTCATGATGAAATCCCTTTTTCCTTACAGAACAACATTAATATGTTACTCGAAATTTTAACAAGGATCAAAAAAAATATCGCAGCCTGAATGCCCCAGAAAGGAATTAAGAGCGTACCGGTCACAAGGGTCCCTACAGCAGCTCCTGTCAAGTCCGCGGCAAAACAGCCTGCAGCCGGGCTTTCTTTTTCACCAATGATACTTGCAACCAGAGGAAATTGATATCCGCAGAAAAAAGAAAATAAAAAACCATAGGCCAGGAAATAGAAGGAAGGAAGCTCGCCCCTGAAGAAACTCGACCACGTGAAAAAGACCAGCAGGAGGCAGAGGAGGATCACCTCTGAAACGACAAGACGGCCCAGGGTCCTGCCATACTGAGAGTTTCCCACAAGAGCCCCCGGGAGCAGCCCTAACAGAAAGGCCGTGATAATAGCCCCGACTTTGAGGTAGATATAGCCATACATCACCTGAAAACTGAATATGATCAGCATCTCCATCCCCATCGTCGTTAGCCCGGTGGAAAAAAGGACGTACTCCTCTCTTCTCAAGAAAATGAGATAGACCAGCGTCAGGGCCACAAGAATGAGGATAAAAATCTTGGGTGAGGTCCCGTACTTCATGAACCATTCCTGAAAGAGGATGCTCATGATTCGAGGTTCAAAATCCGCGTTGATCGGCGCGTGACGATCCAATTTGCTTTGCAGGTCTGCAATTCTCTCTCGGGTGACATTGCCGTAGTAGAACCCTTCCACGTAGGAAGTCCGGATGGATTTCAGCGCCAGACGGGCCGGGATGTCCGGCGACAGTTCCCCGTCGCTGCACAGAAAATAAGCCCTCTCTCCGGGCAGAATCAGCACATGCTCAAAATGTAGCTTTGCTGTCTGATAAATGCTGGACAGTTTTTCCCTCTGGATATCACTCAGGTAGTTCGGAGAGTAGTCGAGGCTGAAGGAGAAGATACCGCCTCTCGTAAGAATGCTTTTCGCCAGGGAGAAGAACTCATTCGTAAAAAACCGGTTGATCTGGAAAGTGTCAGGCTCCGGAAGATCAACGATGACGGCATCATACTTCTCACGGGTTGTTTTGACATAAAGCCTCCCATCTCCATTGATGACTCTAAGCCCAGGGGTTTGCCTGATAAAACCGAGCTCTGTAGCCACTTCAGTCAGATGAGGATCAAGCTCCACATAATCAATCCTTTTTGGTTTGTACTTGGATACTTCAGAGAGGGTCTCTCCTAACCCTCCGGATACAAGAAGCACGCTTTCGACCCTTTCCAACTGGCTGAGCGGATAGTGCACCTTCTCCTCGCTGTTCACGATGTCTGCATCAGAGTACAATGGCAGACCGGATTCCCAGAATGTATGCTGCGGACCCTCCTTGCTGATGACGATTCTTCCATAAGGAGATTCTGAATAGCGGAGGATTTTCCCGTATTGTTCTACCAGGGTCCCAGTTTCGAATCCGGCATTGAACGAAAACGCATAAAACAGCGAAGTGGCAAACGCGGTACACACGAGAAGGGCATATCTCCTTGCGGTGTATTGGATCATAATGGCCGTGAGGATGAGCAAACTCGACGTCACAGCGATGGCCACAAAAGGCTTCACCCAGTAGACGAGAAAAAAGCTGAAGAGGAGCCCGCCGCTGATGTCACCGATGTTGTCTGTGATATATAGATGGCCGGAAGTGAACGGATAGTGCCTCTGCTGAAGAACCTTCAGAGCGTAGGGAAGCACGAAACCTACCAAGAGGCAATAAAAGCTGATGAGGATCACGATGTAGAGGAATATGTCATAGAACCCTGGAGATGTGCCGTGAATGAAAATCCTTTCTCTCATGCCGCGGATAAGAATGAGTTGTGGCAGGGGGAGGAGGGCTACCAGGGAAATGAGAATCGCGTAAGCAGTAACAGAGGGACGGGCAAAAGGTTTTGCGATCAGGCTGCCGAGGCCTGTCAACAGAAGCCAAGAGAAGAGGACAAGGGATATGGTGATTTCATTTCCATGAAACTGGGTAAGAAATTCTCGGATCGTGAGAATCTGAACAGCGATGGATGATATACCGGTCCCGATGATGGACCAAATGATGAAATTGCTGAGGTGGAACAAAGAATGCCCCTGAATGTTTTTGAAGTCTTCTATTCCTCAAAAGCCTGAACCTGATAGACCGACACATCAAGATTCTCGTTCTTCCAAGTGTCACCATCAAGGCCTGCCTTCAGGCATAGCTGGGTCAGAAATGACATTTTGTCGGGCAATTGTTCCCACACCTGGGGCAGAAAAGTGGCTTGGTGATACCCTTTCTTGATGATGACGCCGTCAATCCCCGGTCGCAGCTTCATGAGGAGATCATTCGCATCGCTGTAGGAAAGGGCCTTTGGTGCGGTTAAGACGCTGATCTCGATTTCTATTTTCTCAAATTCGTTCTTTGAAAGAGGCCTGAATCGCGGGTCGCGGAAAGCGGCGTTGACCGCATTGATTCTTACCCCTTCGATGAGCGACTCTTGTGGGATGATATGACCGATGCACCCTCGAAGGCAGCCGTTGATCGTCAGAGTTACGAAGGTTCCTCTTTTTTCCGAGAACTTGGGTGAATCAAGAGGATCAAAAGGCTCTTTCTCTTTCTTTTGGAAAAGGGCCTCTTCGATGGTTTTTCGAGCCACGGAAAGGAGATGTTTCCCTTCCTCTTCTGTCAACTCTCCTGGGCTTGTCATACGCACCCCCTTTGCCTTTTCTTCAGCACCATAGGCCTTCATCTCTTTAGCGATAGGATACTGGCTTGTTGTGAACACGCAAACAACAGACACGATCACCGCTACATATAAGGAGATAAGGCTTGAATTCCGGCTTCGAAGTCCGCGATAAGGCATGCCCTCTGCTCTCCTATTTGCCTATTAATTTGCCCGATTCCTTCCGGATTGTCAAAAGCATTTCTCCGCCCCTGGCCCCGATATTCACAGACAGGCAGGCACAGAAAAGGAACTTCTGGAACGCCACCCTAGTATCGTGTCTCAGAAATACCTTGACATAATCCTCTGCGCGACCCCTCCCCCTGGCGGGCATAAGCGCCAGCTTCAAGCTGGTGGCAGAAGGATGGAAGGCCGATGATGCCTTTTCTGGATGTGACTGGCGGGAGGGCGCTGTCTTTTCACGGTTTATCTATGGGGGAAACCCCTGGCCCCGAGCGAAGGCGAGGGGAACAGCGGGAG
>JAHECH010000614.1 GCA_024641835.1 Deltaproteobacteria bacterium | reverse complement strand
CTGCCAGTCTTCCCTTGCCTGTCCCGGCTTCTCCACCGCTTTCCTGACTCTCTGAACCTTTCTTTCCGTATTGGTGAAAGTCCCTTCTTTCTCGGCAAAGGAAGCGGAAGGCAAGACCACGTGAGCGAGCTTCGCCGTCTCGGTCAGGAATATGTCCTGAACTACCAGGAAATCAAGCTTTCCGAGGCTCTCCCTGGCGTGATGCAAATCAGGATCGGAAACAAGCGGGTTCTCCCCGATGATGTACATCGCTCTGAGCTTTCGTGCGTGCGCCGCGTCCGCCATCTCCATCACTGTTAAACCGGGCTTTTCCGGGAGACTCGCCACTCCCCACGCTTTCGCCATCCTCTCCCGCACGGCGAGATCCGTGACTCTTTGATATCCCGTGTAGACGTTGGGTAACCCCCCCATGTCGCAGGCACCCTGGACATTGTTCTGTCCCCGGAGCGGGTTCACCCCTCCCCCTTCAATGCCCACATTGCCGCATAGCATGGCAAGATTGGCCAGGGACTTCACGTTATCCGTACCGCTGATGTGCTGCGTAATGCCCATGGCGTAGAGAATGGAGGCCGCTTTTGCGCCCGCATACATCCTCGCCGCAGCGACCAAATCATCCCTGGCAATGCCGGTGATCCCTTCTACATATTCTGGGGTGTACTTCTCCACCACCTTTCTCACGTCTTCCAGCCCCACGGTTCGCGTGCTTACATATTTCTCATCGTAGAGCTTTTCTTTGATGATCACGTGCATCATGCCGTTGATCCATGCCACATCTGTTCCCAGCTTCTGCCTGAGCCAGAGGTTGGCAAAGTTCACCAGTGTAATTCGACGAGGGTCAACGACGATGAGCTTCGCCCCTTTCTGGGTCACCGCCCTCTTGACGTAGGAAGAAAGCACCGGATGATTCTCCGTTGTGTTGGAGCCTGTCACCAGGATTACGTCTGCCTTCTCCAGATCGCCGATAGGATTGGTCATCGCGCCACTCCCGAATGCCGCAGCCAGACCGGCTACCGTTGAGGAGTGTCAAAGCCGCGCGCAGTGATCCACGTTGTTCGTTCCGATGACGGCTCTGGCCAACTTCTGAGCCAGGTAGTTCTCCTCGTTGGTGATCCGGGCGCTGCTCAGAACCCCTATGGAGTCGGGCCCCGATTCCTTCTTGATCTCATACAGGCGATCCGCGATCAACCCGAGCGCCTCATCCCATGTGGCTTCCCTGAAACCGCCTCCGCTGGTTCGAATCAGCGGGGTCTTCAGCCTCTCAGGGTCGTGAATAAAGTCGTACCCGAACCGGCCTTTCACACACAGCCTGCCGTAATTCGGCCCAAGGCCTTCGATCCCCGTCACCTTCACAACCCTGCCGTCCCTCACGTGCAGGTACATCTGGCATCCAACCCCGCAATAGGAACATGTTGTCCGTACCAGGTTCGTTTCACCTTTGGGGCGGCCCTTCGCCTCAAAATCTCCGAAGGTGATCAGGGCACCCACAGGACAGGCTTGCACACATTCACCGCAGAACACACAGTCGGAATCCTTCAGCGCCCGATCCCCCTTTGCCACGATCTTGGAAATCGATCCTCGATACCCGTAGCTGATCGCATTGTTGACCTGGATTTCGTTGCACGCCTGAACACACCGGCCGCAGAGGATACAACGAGATAAATCCCGAATGATGAAGGGATTCACGTTCTCTATCGGATACCGTGAGTCCCTCGGTTCAAACCGGTTCCCTGTTACCTGATACCTGATGGCCAGTTCCTGCAATCGGCAGTCGCCGTATGCAGGGCAGATGTCACGGTGCTCCGCTGATGCCATGCTCCTCGACTGAAGATCGACCCGCGTGTCCATGTCCGGATCCTGATCAAGGCAATTGTGATGCCCGGAGGAGATGAGCATCTCCAAATTCATTCGCCGGGCATTAAGGACACGCTCCGTTTCTGTCTTCACCACCATTTTTGGCGCGGCGGGCATGGCACAGGATGCTACCAGCGTTCTTGCCCCTTCCACCTCAACCAGACAAACGCGACATGCTCCTGTGGGGGAGGCTCCCTTCATGAAGCAAAGCGTGGGAATATCGATCCCATTACGCCTGGCCGCATCCAGGATAGTATCCCCTGATATGAACTCGTACTCTTTGCCGTCGATGCGAATGATGTTCGTTGACTCCATAGTTTCACCCCTGAATGATCATGAAAGACTATCCTTCGCGTATTCTGGCGAAGGCGAATACATCGAAATCCCCCCTGACCCTGTCCGAGAATCCGGCTTCTGCCTCAGCACCTGTGAGACGTTCTCGATGAGGTGTCTCTCGAAGTGAAGAACCCCGTGCTTCCGCACGGGGCTTCTTCTATAGAAAAAGCCAATCTAACTCACTGACTATCCGACCTGAAGCCCCATGGCCATTCATCCCCGCTCTTCCGAGCGGGGCATTCTGGCTTTTTCACGTCATTCCCATGAAGCTTGCCCCGTAAAGGCTGAGAGCGGGAATCCAGTCTCTTTAAAATCTTCTGGGCTTCCGCTGAGGTACTCCCACACGAGATGCGGGAAGGGAGTGACAAGCCGTTAGCAGGCCATGAGACTCAAAACTCGCGGGTTCCTCCAACCGGCGCAGCTTTTAGAGAGCCCGCTGGGGGGATTTGCACATTCAATCAAACCATTGCCTCTCTCCAACGCAATTTCCGAGATGTTCCGCCATATCAGTTCAAAAGCTGGGCAACCTCTTTAGCTAGGTTACTCCAATAGCCGTGTAAATATAACAAAAAAACGAATGAATCGATCAAGTTTTTTTTGGTCTTGCCATGAACTCCGACCCTTTGGCCGTGTTTAGAATTGCCTTGACAAAGTGAGCATTGAGAAAATACATATAAAAAGTTACGGGTGCTTAATGACAAAAGTCATCGATATTTCCAAACGCCGTCACCCCGGCGAACGCCGGGGTCCAGAACCTATTGAAATACTGGATTCCGGCTTTCGCCGGAATGACTGAAAAGGGTTCCGAAATTTGCTGCATTATTTTTGCAAGTAGACACTAGGCATGATTCAGTGCCGCGAGTTGAATCCGCGGGGTTTAGACTTACTTTTTAAAAACAGCGGAAGGCCAAAAAGGTAGCCCGGCTATGGCGGAAAAGAGAGTAAAAGGGAAAATTCTGATCGACAGGGAACGATGCAAAGGCTGTCGTCTTTGCATGGATGTCTGTCCGAATGAACTCATAGAGGTGGACAATACCCTCAACAAAAAGGGGTATACTCCAGCTCGGGTTTCAGAAAAACAAAAGGAAAAGGGTTGCACCGGGTGCGCCCAGTGCGCCTTGGTCTGTCCTGAAGTCGCAATCGAGGTGTACCGTGCCAAGTGAAAAAATGTTGATGCGCGGGTCTCACGTGGTCGGCGAGGCGGCGGTGCGTGCCGGCTGCCGTTTCTATGCGGGCTATCCGATTACTCCGCAGAACGAGCTGCCCGAATACCTTTCGGCGCGGATGCCGGAGGTGGGCGGCACCTTCATTCAGGGGGAGAGTGAAATTGCCTCTATCAACATGGTCCTGGGTGCAGCGTCTGCAGGGATCCGGG
>JAHECH010000042.1 GCA_024641835.1 Deltaproteobacteria bacterium | reverse complement strand
CTCTCTCTCTGCTGCGGTCAGCGCGGAGAGTGCCACCCTCGCCCTTGCACCGGGGGGCTCCGTCATCTGGCCGTAGATCAAGGCGGCCTTGTTGATAACCCCTGAGTGTTTCATTTCCAGATAGAGGTCATTGCCTTCCCTTGTCCTCTCGCCCACGCCTGCAAACACACTGATACCGCCGTGCTGCATGGCGATGTTATGAATCATTTCCATCATCACGACGGTCTTACCCACGCCTGCACCGCCGAACATGCCCATCTTGCCTCCCCTGGGGAACGGAACAAGGAGGTCTATCACCTTCACTCCTGTCTCGAGGACTTTCACTGAAGTATCCTGTTCGGTAAAAGCAGGGGCATGGCGATGGATGGGGAGAAACTCGGTGGCATTCACAGGCCCCAGCCCATCCACAGGCCTTCCTACCACATTGATCACCCGGCCGAGGATCGGGTCTCCGGCAGGCATCTGAATGGGTTTTCCCGTGTTCTTTACCTTCATCCCGCGAACAAGCCCGTCTGTCGTATCCATGGCAATGGTTCGAACCACGTTGTCCCCCAGGTGTTGGGCGACTTCGACCACGAGGTTGTCCTCGGTGTTGTCAATCGCTGGATTGCTGATCATCAGTGCTGTAAAAATAAGGGGCAGACCACCCTTCGGAAATTCCACATCAACCACAGGCCCCGTAACCTGGATTATCTTGCCGTCGCTCATAGTTCAATCAAGACCTCCGTGTTCTTCTCGTTAAAAATATGGCATAGAGTTAAGAGGTAAACCCGTTTTACAAAGCATCCTCGGTTTTACGCTCTATACTCTTCGTCCTCTGCTGAATGGTCTTGCCCCGTTTCTTAGGCTTTTCTGAGAGCCTCAGCACCGCCGACAATATCCATCAACTCAGCCGTAATCGCAGCCTGCCTCGCCTTGTTGTAAACAAGGGTCAAACTTTCCACAAGCTCAGAGCAGTTTTTGGTGGCATTGTCCATCGCCGCCATGCGGGCTGCATGCTCGCTCGTCTCTTGCTGGAAAAAGGCATTCATCAACTGAACGTTGATGTGCTTGGGCAGCAGTTCGATGAGCAGCGCTTCCGCCGAAGGTTCGTAAAGGTAATCGGTCATGCCCGCAGCCTTCTCCCCCTTGGGAGGCTCAATCGGGATGAGCTTCACAAGGGTGGGCTCCTGTTTCGCCATACCGACGAAACGAGAGTGGATCATGTACACTTCATCTACCTCGCCAGCCAGGTATCGCTGGATAAAGCCCATAGTCATCTTGTTCACAAAGGAGATGTCCACGGTGCCGTAGAGACCGGTGAAGCTCTCCCCGATGTCGTATTTTCCCTTTCTGAAGAAGTCCCTCCCCTTCTTTCCTATGAGCGTCAATCGGCATTTGAAGCCCGCAGCGTTCTCTTCTTTGATCCACCTGACTGCCTTGTTAATGGAATTGACATTGAAGCTGCCGCAAAGCCCCCTGTCCGCGGTAAAATGGAGCAATTCCACATTGGACACCCTCTCCCTCTTCACCAGGAGGGGATGGATCTCCGGCTCCACGCGGCTTGAAAGGTTCGCGAGCACCTCCGAGAATTTCCTCGCATAGGGGGCGAAATTCTCCATCTTGGTCTGGGTGGTGCGCAGCCTGGAGGCAGCCACCATGTTCATGGCTCTCGTAATCTGCTTCGTCTTCTTGACAGCTCCTATCTTGCGCTTGATGTCTCTGAGGGTCGCCATCTATCCCCTTAACCTCGCTCTATGCTTGTGTGGTAGGCTGGAAAACCGTCTTGAATTCATCAAGAGCTGTCTTCAGTTTCCCTTCCAAGTCATCACTGATGACATTCTTTTCTTTGATCTCCTTGAGAAGGTCTGCATATTTCTTTTCCATGAAACCGAGCATCTGCGTCTCGTATGTTTTCACAGATTCCACCGGCCATTCATCCAGGTATCCGTAGGTGCCGGCAAAAAGAATCATCACCTGTTTTTCCGCGGCCATGGGCTGGTATTGAGGCTGTTTCAAGATTTCTACGAGTCGCCGGCCCCGGTTGAGCTGCCTCTGGGTCGATTTGTCCAGGTCGCTGCCGAATTGGGCAAAAGCCTCGAGTTCCCTGAACTGGGCCATATCCAGGCGCAAGCTTCCAGCCACCTTTCTCGTCGCTTTGGTTTGAGCGGATCCACCCACCCTGGACACCGAGAGCCCCACGTTGATGGCCGGCCGCACGCCTGAAAAGAAGAGCCCCGGCTCAAGATAGACCTGGCCGTCCGTGATGGAGATCACGTTGGTCGGAATATAGGCGGAGACGTCGCCTGCCTGGGTCTCAATGATAGGAAGGGCTGTAAGAGAACCGCCCCCCAGTTCGTCATTCAGCTTGGCCGCTCTCTCCAAGAGTCGAGAGTGATTATAGAAGATGTCTCCAGGGAACGCTTCGCGGCCCGGCGGTCTCCTGAGGAGCAGGGACACTTGCCGGTAAGCGGCAGCCTGTTTGGAAAGGTCATCATAGATAATCAGGGCATGCTTGCCGTTGTCTCGATGGTACTCACCGATGGCACAGCCCGCGTAGGGCGCGATGAACTGCTGGGTCGCCGGATCGCTCGCACAGGCCGCCACGACGGTAGTGTATTCCATAGCCCCGTTTCTCCTGAGCACATCCACCACCTGGGCCACCGTGGATTTTTTCTGACCCACGGCCACATAAATACAGAAGATATCCGTATCTTTTTGGTTGATAATAGCATCCACACAGAGGGCGGTCTTCCCGATCTGCCTGTCGCCGATGATCAGTTCCCGCTGTCCCCTTCCAATAGGTGTCATGGCATCGATCGCCTTGATTCCTGTGTACATGGGCTCTTTCACGGGCTGGCGGGCGACGACCCCAGGTGCCACCATTTCAATCCTCCGGTACTCCTTGGCATTGATCGGCCCTTTTCCGTCCAGAGGATTTCCCACAGCGTCAATGACCCGGCCGAGAACCGCATCACCCACCGGGATTTCGGCTATTCTCCCGGTGCGTTTGACGATGTCCCCTTCCTTGATCTTGCTGTCATCACCCATGATGGCGACACCCACATTGTCCTCTTCCAGATTAAGGCAGAGGCCATAGATGCCGCCCGGGAACTCAAGCATCTCCATGGCCATAGCGTTTTCAACGCCGTAGACGCGAGCCACACCGTCGCCCACGGAAAGGACGATGCCGGTTTCACTCATCTCGATCTTTCTTTCGTACTCCTTAATCTGACCCCTGATGATCTGACTGATTTCCTCCGCTCTGATCTCCATGCTCTTTTACTCACCCCTTCCAAGCGATTCTTTTAGCCCCTCTAGCTGGGCCTTGATACTTCCGTCCAAAACCAAATCACCGATCTTCACAACAAGACCTCCAAGAAGGCTCTTGTCTTCCAATATCTCCATTCTGATCTTCTTGGAGGTCATTTCCTCCAGGGCTTTTTCAAGTCTCTGCCTGGCATCCCCCCTGAGAGGTCTGGGCGTGACAACTTCCACCCTGGCAATCTGAGCTACCTCATCCGTAAGGCTCTCATAGTAGGAGCTGATTTCCTGGATGGCATCGATCCTGTTCTTGTCCAAGAGGAGATTCAGGAAGTTCTTGACGATGTCGGAATAGCTGCCCTTGCCCAGGATGATGTTGAGGATTCTCTTCCTATCCTCCACGGCAAAGGCAGGACTGGCAATGACCTCTCGAAACTCCTTGTTGGTGGCGAAGAATCCGGAAAAAACAGCAAGCTCCTTGCCGTACTGTTGATACTCGCCGTCCTCCTGTCCTAAGCTGAGAAGTGCTTTTGCATACCTTTTCGCAACCCTTGACCTGATCAATGTACCTTCCTCACTTTTTCTATGAACTCGTCTACCAGGCGATCCTGGTCATTGTCTGTGATCTCCTTGGAGAGGATATCCATAGCCCTTTGAGCTGCAAGGGCTACAATCTCTTGCTGCAGCCTATCCCTGGCTGTCTTCATCCCCTGCTGGATGCTCATTTCTGCCTGCTCGATGATCTGCCCGGCTCTTTCATTCGCCTCAGCAATGATCTTTTCTTTTTCTTCAAGTCCTTCCTCTTCGAATTGCTGCAGCATCTGCTGTTTGTTTTTTTCGAATTCCTTAAGCTTCTGTTCGATGTCGTGAAATTTCTTCTCCGCTTCCTCTTTGCCCTTCCGGAGTTCGTCGAGCTTCTTTTGAATCTCCTCACTGCGGGACCTGAAGAAATCGCCGATACGGACCTTCTTCAAAACCACGAAAAGGATGATAACCAGAAGGGCGAAGTTCATAAATCGGTAGAGGAGGTCCAGGAGGTCCCCCGTCCGATCAGCCGCTTCATGCTCCCCCGCAGCCAGAGCAAAACCATAGAAGAGGAGAAGAAGCACGACACAAAGCGAAACCGATGCTAGGATCTTCTTCCGGCTCATGATTCCACCAACCATTAAAGGCTCCTTCCCAGAACTTTTTCAGCCAGCTCCTTTGAAAAGAGCGCCATTTCCTTTCCCAGGGACTGGCGCACACCGGCCAATTTCTCCTCCAATTCCGTCCTCGCCTGCCCCATTTTGTCAGCTGCTGCTGAAGAGGTCTTTCGCAGCATTTGTTTTTCCTCTTCCAAGCCTTGGCTTTTCAGGGTCTCCTTTTGTCTCAACCCTTGTTTTCTCGCTTCCACCGTACCCTCTTCAATCTTCTTGGCGCAGCCAGCAGACTTCTGTTGGAAGCCTTCGATCATGCCCTGGAAGCCGCCCATTTCCTCTTTTCTCCTGCTTAGAATCTTACGGATCGGCCTATACAGGACCACATTGAGCACAAACACGAGTACAAGGAAATTAGCGATCTGAATGAACAGCGTAAAATCAAGTTGAAGCACAGGCCCTCCTCCTTGTCTTCAGGGTATGCCTCTCACCAAAAGAGAAGCCCTCCATCTCATTTCGTGGGCGGGACAAGGACTCTTTTCGGAAACGAATCTATGTTGGTTCGGTCGGTTTATTCTCTTCAGGGGTTGCCACTTCTTGCATCGAGCAGCTTCCTTCGAACACCACACCCTCGTCCATCACGACCGTTGGCGCGCAGATGTTACCAAACACTTTGCCCGGAGCGTGAATCTCAACCCTCTTGCCCGCCAGAACGTTTCCCCGGATTTCTCCGCTGACAACGATGTAGGAGACCCGAACTTCCGCTTCGATCACCGCTGTCTCCCCGACAATAAGGGTGCCGTCAGAGTTAATTTCCCCCTTGAAATGTCCATCGACCCGAACAGTCCCGTCAAAAGAGAGTTTTCCCTCGAATTCCGTGTCCTTGCCTAAAAATGCATTGATTTCATCTGTTTTCTTCATGCTAGGTCTCTTGAATTTTGAAGGTAGGTCAATATCACATGGAAAATCGCATTGCAAGAAAAATTAACAAGAACGGTGTGATTTGACAAAGTGAAGTTGAGAGGTGAGAATGCGGCACCCTCACTGGAACATGAATCGCCTCATGCTGATGTTCATGAGGAGGCCCATGCCCGCCATGATAGAAATGACCGATGAACCGCCATAACTCAACAGGGTGAGGGGAATTCCAACCACCGGGATCAAACCTGTGGCCATGCTCACGTTGATGGCGAGTTGCCAAAAAACGATCGCCACCACACCGAGAGCAATGAGAGCGCCAAATTTGTCTTTGGAGTTTTTCGCGATGTTCAACCCCCAAAAAATAAGACACACGTAGAGAATAAGCAGGACCATGGCGCCCAAGAAACCCCACTCCTCTGCGAGCACCGAAAAAGCAAAATCCGTGTGCTGCTCAGGGAGAAAATGGAGCCGGGTCTGAGTCCCTTTCAAAAACCCTTTTCCCCAGGCCATACCCGATCCTATCGCAATCTTGGACTGGTTGATATGATATCCCGCTCCCAAGGGGTCCATCTCGGGATTAAGGAAAGTGAGGATGCGCCGCTGCTGGTACTCTTTGAGCATCGACCATAGAAACGGAGCGACCGAAAGGCATCCAATGACCAGGATCAATAGGGATCGCCACCTAAGTTTTGCAAACAGAATCACAGAGGAGCTCACGATGAGAATCGTCAGGGCTGTGCCGAGATCAGGCTCTTTGATAATCAGCAAACAGGGAGCGGCTACGAAAGCCATAGGTTGCCATAGATCTCTCAGCCTGAACTCATTGATCTGGCTTCGGTCCTCGTAGAACTTGGCGAGCAAGATCACGATCGTAATCTTCACAAGTTCCGATGGTTGAAAAGTAAATCCTCCCAGATGAAGCCACCGTTGAGACCCGGATCGGACATCCCCGATGGCAAGAACGAGAATGAGCAGGGCCAGGGAAAAGAAATAGATGGGATAAGCGAGCCTCAAGAGGTGATGGTAGTCAAAAGTGGTCATGAAAAGCAAAACACCGAATCCCACAAGATACCAATAGATCTGTTTCACAAAGATCGGAGACGCTCCCTCACCCCGCATAGGATAGGTCGCACTGTAGAGGTTCAGGATGCTCACGGCCCCTATGAATATGAGCAACAAGAGCAAAACCCAGTCAAAGTGCATCAGCAGTCGTCGATCAATCCTCATTTTCCCTCTTGCTCACCGAATCCGCTTCTGACCTTTTTCATCCATGAATATCCTTAAGCGCGTATCACCAAAACTCTTCTCAAACGATTAAAAACATAAAAACAGAGAGGAGAGAGGAGACCCGTAGCTGCGGCTGAGGCTCCCAGGCGAACCATGACTGAAGAAGGCCCGGGCACACTGTAGGAGAAAACGCTTAACAGGAGCAGCAGAATCGAAGACTTCAGGCATACTGCGATACAGACCAGAAGCACCTGCCCTCGCGAAGAGTGAAGATCAAAAAATCGACAGCCCCACTCGATGGCCAGAAAAGCGGCCAAATACAGGAGGGGAAAGAGGCCAAGCGGGCCTGCCGAGAAAAGGTCCATCATGATGCCTTGACCTACAGCAAAAACGCCAGCCCATGTGCTTCCGAAAGAGATCATCACATAAGCGATCATGGCAATCCCAACATCCACGTCAAAGGGTTTCGGCATCACCCTATTCATCAGGATCCCCTTGAGAAGCACAAACAGAAGGGAGATAACGCAGATGAGAATCGCAAAGGTTATTCTTTGAATCTGGCCTGGCTTGATACCGGATCCTCCTTTGACAGGACCAAGACCTCCTCCAGCTTATCAAAGTCCACCATGGGCTGGACTTTGACTCCCTTGAACATCTCCCAGGGATCTTCCGAAACTTCGATCACCTTACCCACCGGAAGTCCCTTCGGGTACACCCCTCCCATGCCGGAGGTGACCACAAGATCTCCAACCATCACATCGCCAGTCTTGACAACGTAATGCATCTTGCAAACTTTCCCCGACAATCCCTTGACAATGCCCTTTTCCCGGGAGCGCTGGATCAGGCAGTCCACAGCGCTGTTTTGGTCGATGATGAGCAGGACCTTGGCATAGTTGGGTGCCAGGGAAACCACCTGCCCCACAACCCCCTGTGCGTTAGCCACAGGCATATTCAGTTTCAGGCCGGAGTTCGTTCCCTTATCGATAATGACGGACTCAAACCATCCTGTGGGATCCTGACCGATCACCTGAGCAGCCGTGGCAGGCCATTGGACAGCCGTCTTGAATCGGAGAAGTTCCTGAAGACGTTGATCCAAGGTCGCCAGCTCACGGTACCGATCGTTTTCCGTTCTCAGGGCGTCAATCTCTTTTTTAAGGGAAGCGTTTTCATTGTGAAGGTCGACAAAGCTAAAGTACTTCAGCCAGAAGCCTTCAACGGCATCGACCGTCTTCGCGATCAACATCTGAATCGGCGCGGTCAGCTCGATGGCCACCTGCTCCACAGGGCTCCATGAGCGGCGCTTACCGAAGTTGGAGGAAACCAAAAAGAGGGCTGCAAAAAGGAGGACGACCCATATCCATAATGTTCTAATCCGTTTTAGGTTCAGCAACGGTCTGATTGAACTCCCCATGGAAAGAATCTATCGGATGGCTACCTCTTTCAAGAGGTTCATATCATCCAGAGCTTTCCCTGAACCAAGGACGACCGCCGAAAGAGGGTCTTCTGTGACCGTAATGGGAAGCTTCATCTCCTCTCTCAACAAGACATCCAGGTTCTTGAGAAGGGACCCACCCCCGGTCAGGACAATCCCCGTATCAACAATATCGGCAGCCAACTCCGGAGGAGTCTGCTCCAAGGCCATGCGCACGGTCTCAAGGATCGTTTCCACCTGCTCTGAGATGGATTTCCTAACCTCATCAGAATCGATGGTAAGGATCTTTGGTATACCTGTCACCAGATCCCTCCCTTTGACCTCAATGGTTTCCACATGTTCTCCAGGATAGGCATTGCCGATAGTCGTTTTGATGATTTCTGCCGTGGCAAGACCGATGAGAAGATTGTACTTTCTCTTGATGTGCTGGAGGATGGCATCATCCATTTTGTCTCCCGCAACCCGCACGGATTTGCTGTATACGATGCCTGCCAGAGAAATGACGGCCACCTCGGTCGTGCCCCCCCCGATGTCCACGATCATGTTGGCTTTGGGTTCAGTGATGGGCAATCCTGCGCCGATCGCGGCAGCCATAGGTTCCTCGATGAGATAGACCTCCCTCGCTCCCGCAGACTCTGCGGATTCGCGAACCGCTCTCTTTTCGACTTGGGTGATACCCGAGGGAACACAGATGATAATCCTTGGCCGGACCAGGGTAGCACGGTTGTGAACTTTCCGGATGAAGTGGCGCAACATGGCTTCTGCGACCTCGAAATCGGCGATGACGCCATCTTTCATCGGACGGATGGCGGTGATGTTGCCCGGAGTACGCCCCAGCATCAGTTTCGCCTCTCTCCCCACGGCAAGCACCTTGTTTCCACCCTTGCCATCTTTTCTCACAGCCACCACGGAGGGCTCCCTGAGGACAATCCCCTTGCCCTTCACGTAAACAAGGGTGTTGGCCGTCCCGAGATCGATCGCAAGATCATTGGAGAAGAGACCTAAGATCGGATCCAGAAGCATGGATGTCTCCTTTCACGGCGATGGAGCTTGGGCTAACGGAAATCATGAACCACGGAAAAATATCACGCCTTTTGTTTAATAGCTTGACAAAGGAGAGAGATTTTGTCAAATAAATCATTTACGCTTAATCTATTTCGAGACGGATATTGAAGCCATGAAGAGAACATTTCAACCGAGTAACATCAGAAGGGCACGCACTCACGGGTTCAGGGCGAGAATGAGCTCGAGCGGGGGTGTCAGGGTTCTAAAAGCCAGAAGGGCCAAAAGACGAAAGCGCCTGACCGTGTGATCGCCCTCATCTACCCGAACATTGGATATCAAGGGCACATTTTCATGTCCTCTTTCTCCTTTTTAAAGAAAGAGAGGTTATTGACCCCGAGAGACTATGTCAAACTAAATCGGGCGGGTAGAAGGGATGAAACAGCCCATTTCAACATCATCTTCGCCGAGAACGGGCTGGGCATTAGGAGGCTGGGGATCACGGTCGGTCGAAAGGCAGGGAATTCGGTCGTCAGGAATAGGGTCAAGCGGCTCATCAGGGAATTTTTTCGACTCCACAAAGCCGATTTCCCTCAGGGTTGCGATATCCTCATTGCCGCCAAGCAAGGAGCACATCACCTTGACTACTGGAAAGTAAAAGAGGAACTTGGTGCGTTTATCTTGGACAAGGAGTTGCGTTTATCACCTTAGATATATACCTATCGGCTTCGTCGGTATATACCAATATGTGATTTCACCCCTTATTCCCCCTTCCTGTCGCTTTTACCCTTCGTGTTCGACCTATGCCCGCCACGCCTTCAAGAAGTATGGAATTCTGAAAGGAGGCATTTTATCTTTGATGAGAATTGGGAAATGCCATCCCTTTCATCCAGGAGGATTTGATCCTCTCAAATAGGCTATTTCCCCTTGAGGCCCTGCGGGCCGAGGGGAGCTTCGCCATTCCTATAATTAGGGTTTTTTGATGGATAAAAGAACGATTATTGCATTTGCGTTGTCTTTGTTGGTCTTGATCGCATGGGCCTACCTCTTTGCACCAAAACAAGGTAAGGCGCCCACGGGAATGGAGCCTCCTAAAGAGGCTGCAGCACCTCAGCCCAAGGAAGCAGTGAGTTCCCAGCCATCTGTTTCTGCCGAGCTGCCTCCGGTTAATGAAGCGCCAGCGGCCAGCACCTCTGTCGCTGAGCCTGAAAAGAAAATTACCGTGGAAACTCCTCTCTACGAGGCTGTCTTTTCTTCCAAAGGAGCGGCTATTGAGAGCTTCAAGCTTAAGAATTATCATGTGAATGCTGATCCCGGTTCACCTTTTGTGGAGCTAGCCGAAGTCGGTCAGAGCCAGGAAAACCTTATCAGGGTCCTTTTTGATCGGCAGGGTGCACACCGCCAGGAGAACATCGTTTACAAAGCCAATACGGATTCCCTGTTCCTCGATGCCGGGTCTTCGCCTAAAAGCTTGGTCTTTAGCGGCGTTACGCCTGATGGGGTCGCTATTCAGCAGACTTATCGTATCTACCCTGATAGATACCCTATCGAACTTTCCTTGACGCTTTCGAACAGGAGTGACAGACCGGTTGAGGGAAACTTCAAAGTCCTGATAAGAAATATTCCCCCTACGCATTCGTCCAGCTATTATGCCTTTGTAGGTGCGTCGTTGCTCTTGAATGGTAAGCTGGAGGAAATCAAGCCGGATGACATGAAAAAAGAAAAGGACCTTTCCGGCCGCATCGGATGGATTTCATATCAGAGCGCCTACTTTATGACCGCTGCCATCCCTGAAAACCCACCTTCCGCCAGCTTTCTTGGTTTGCACCTTCCATCAGGGATCGTGGAGGCAACTTACATCGGGCCGCCTGTTGCTGTGGCCCCCATGAAAAATGTCCCTGCCCAGTTCACGCTGTACCTCGGGCCAAAGGACTTGAGCGTCCTCAAAGAGACCGGGCACAACCTGGACTTGGCCATCAACTTCGGTTGGACCGACATCATCGCCAAACCCCTTTTGTATGTTCTGAGGTTCTTCAATGGCTTTGTGAAGAACTACGGGTTGTCCATCATTCTTCTTACGGTGCTCATCAAGATCCTGTTCTGGCCTCTCACTCACAAGAGCTATAAGTCCATGAAGGAAATGCAGAAGATCCAGCCCCTGATGGCCAAGATACGGGAAAAATACAAAGGCAATAAGGAGCAGATGAACAAGGAATTGATGGGCCTTTATAAGACATACAAGGTCAACCCCATGGGAGGGTGCCTGCCCATGGTCATCCAGATTCCAGTCTTCTTTGCCCTCTACAGGATCCTAGGTAGTGCTATTGAGCTGCGTCACGCCCCTTTCGCGCTCTGGATCAAGGACCTATCCGCTCCTGATCGCCTCTTCAATTTCCCATTTCAGATACCCTTTATGTCTCCACCCTACGGCATACCTGTCCTCACCTTGCTCATGGGAGTCTCGATGTACATCCAACAAAAGATGACTCCCTCGGCAGGTGACCCGACGCAGGCAAAGATCATGATGCTCATGCCGGTCATCTTCACATTCATGTTCATCAATTTCCCTGCCGGCCTGGTACTGTATTGGTTAACCAACAATATCCTCTCCATTGGCCAACAGTATCGCATCATCAAGAGATCAGCCTAAACTCTGGAGGAGCAAGCATGGAAACGTATGAATTTGAAGGAAAAACGACTGAAGAAGCGATCGAAAATGCATCCCGCGAACTCGATATCCCTGTGGAGGAATTGAGCATTGATGTGATTGAACCCGGATCAGCGGGTATTTTCGGACTGGTGGGAGGGAAGAGGGCCAAAATCAAAGTCAGTGTCAAACGCGCCCCTGAAACAGAAAAGGAGGATGTGGTAAAAGTGGCACAGGAGGCCCTGGAAAAAATCCTCACCCTCATTCCGATCGAGGCGGCGATCAAAGCAGAGCAGGCTGAGGACAGGGTCATACTGAGCATCGTGGGAGACCGCTCCGGCCTCCTGATCGGAAGGAAAGGAAAAACCTTGGATGCCCTCCAGCTCATCGTGAACAAGATCGTCAATAAGGCTATGGACAAGAAAGTCGACGTTGTCATCGATTCGGAAGACTACCGTAAGAGAAGAGAAGACTCCCTGACACAGATCGCCAGAAAGATGGGCGACAAGGCGAAAAAAACGAAGAAGGCTGTGACCACTGCCCCTTTGAACCCCCATGATCGACGGATCATCCACCTCACCATCAAGGAGGATCAAGAACTGGAAACCAGGAGCAGGGGCGAGGGGGTCATGAAGCGGGTTGTCATCATCCCTAAGTACAAAGGAAAGTGAGAAAAGCGGAACGGCTCACGGCGCCCATGTCTTTCCCATGCCCGATGATCACCTAAACCACGACACCATCGCTGCCATAGCCACGCCCGCAGGCCAGGGAGGAATCGGTATTATCCGCATCAGCGGTCCTCTCGCTGAAACGATCGTTCGCGGCATTTTCAAACCAAACAAACCCGTCAATACGTTTGAAAGCCATCGTCTTTACTTGGGGCACCTGGTTGACCCGCATTCAGGCCAGATGATCGATCAGGTCCTCCTCTCCTTCATGAAAGCCCCCCATACCTATACCCGGGAGGATGTAGCGGAAATCAATTCCCACAGCGGCTATCTCCTCCTCGACCAGGTCCTGCAAATCGTTCTCCGTGAGGGTGTCCGACTTGCAAAACCCGGAGAGTTCACTTTCCGGGCCTTCATCAACGGCCGAATTGATTTGACCCAGGCCGAGGCCATTGTTGATCTCATCAACTCCAAGTCCGAGAGAGGGCTTCAGATTGCTTCCCGGCAGATCAAGGGATCTCTCAGGGAGGAAATCGACAGGCTCAGAGATAGGGCGCTGGACATTCTTGCTCAAGTGGAGGTGGCCATTGATTTTCCTGATGAGGAGGAGGGCCTCTTCCCCGCAGAAGAATCCGCAGCTGTCCTGGGAAAGGACATCATTCCAACGATCGAAAGGATCATCGCCCGCCACGGGGAGAGAAAAATCTGGTTGGACGGGATCAATACGGTCATTTTGGGACGGGTCAATGCTGGGAAGTCCAGCCTCCTCAATCGCCTCCTCAACGAGGAGCGCGCGTTGGTAACGCCGGTACCGGGAACGACCAGAGACGTCGTAGAGGCCATGGTGCTTGTGGAGGGAGTGCCCCTTCGTCTCATGGATACGGCCGGATTCAGAAAGGTCAGGGGAAGGGTTGAAAAGCTAGGAATCGACCTGACAAAGAAGAAAATGAAGGAGGCTGATCTTTCCCTGGTACTCATCGATCAGAGCCGCCCCCTGAATCAAGATGATCTGGAAATCCTCGCTGCGACAAAGCACAAGAGAAGCTTGGTCGTCCTGAACAAGATCGATCTCCCAAGAAAGGCGGAGAGTGAACCCCTCAACGCCGCCGCCCAGGGACTCCCAGTTGTGAAAATATCCGCTTTGACCGGAGAGGGGATA
>JAHECH010000041.1 GCA_024641835.1 Deltaproteobacteria bacterium | reverse complement strand
CACGTCAAAACGAGCGACTCCAGGCTCTTTCAGACTGTTACGAGCATTTTCCACGGTGGCTTGGCGGAAGGCATGCACGAATTCCGGCTTGACGTGTACAAAAACATGGACGATGATCATGTTCCTCTCTCCTTTAATAACATGTTCTTGCAGTCAAAGGATTCCTTGCGGGGAATATAGCACGAATCCATTATTGGTTAAAGGGTCCTTAGAGCCCGCTATGAAAGCGCAGAATTCAGTCTTGGCGACGCTAGCAAAGGCACTGGCCGTGGTGTTGGATTATTAGAGACTCTGCCACCTCCCATACAGGAGAGGGAGCGGCGCGAAAGTGAAAGGAGAATAACTCATGAGCAAAGGGAATGAAGAAAGAATTTATTACTTTGAAAAAAAGGGAGCGGTCAACACGGACAAAACCATTGACATCGCACTTCAGTACTGTGACGAGCGGAAAATCGGCAAGATAGTGGTCGCCTCATCCACAGGGAAGACGGCCCTCAAAGTCAAGGCAACAGCAAAGTCTTCTCTGGAAATTATCGCCGTAACCTATTCCGCAGGAAGCAAGTACAGGGAAGAGGTGGAAGAATTCAATAAGAATCGCCGCGCTCTTGAAGAGAAGAAGATCGGGATTGTACGAGGGCTTCACGCTCTAAGCGCAACTGAAAGAGGTTTCGAAAACAAGTACAAAAACGGGCTGCTGCCTCTAAACATCGTGGCGGACACACTGAGGATGTTTTCCCAGGGAATGAAAGTCTGCGTGGAAGTTGGGATCATGGCCGCAGAACACGGCTTCATCAGCCCGGACGAGGATATCGTCGCCATCGGCGGAACTGGGCATGGCGCTGACACAGCCGTGGTGATGAGGGCAGCCTACGCAGCCAGCATGTTCGATACCAAGATCAAGGCAGTGTTGTGCATGCCGGCCTGAACCGGGATCATCAGGGCTATGGATGAGATTAAGGATCTGAAAGAATAGCGCGGGGATCATCAGAAAACGCAGTCCATCACGATTATTTCTTCGCTTTTCGCTCTAGGATGAGGAGATCCCCATCATAGGTTAAGACGCCGAGCATGATGGCGCAGACAAGCCGGTAGATGCTCACGTCATAGTGTTGTGTTGATGTGAGCGGGTTCGGCTTCAAAGGATCTGCAATGAGGACAGTGCGTTCTTTGCGATCATACCCAGCCAGAACCACGAAGTGGCCCATAGACTCCCCGCGGATGTCATCATAGAATTGAGTCTTGCCATCACTGAATTCTCTGGCAGAGTTGTATAGGTAGCTCGCACTCAAACCCGTCAGTATGGGTATTGATCTGTTGAGGTATCTTCTGATCAAGCTCGTCGTGAGCACTTCGAAGCGTACCTCACCTCCCAGTCCCAGAAAGTCTAGATAGGCGTTCGTGGCCACCTGAAATCCGGGCTTTGCATGCTTGTGTTGTAACTGCAAGCTTAGTTTTGCAGCAAGATCCGGCTTATCAGGGGAAAACCACGTGGGATCGAAAAGTTGGAGGTTATACGTGTAGATTGTCGCTTTGTAACCGCGTCGTAGGGCATGGCAGGCGAGATAAACGGCAAGGGTCCCGCCCTCATCGAGTCGCGTCACTTCGGTGGCGACTTGCTGGGGAAGAATATCATCGCCAAGAAAGCGGTACACGGCGCTGAGACAAGTGGGGCCGCACGCGGTGAAGTCAGGTTGAGGAAGCATCTCGAGGAAAAGGTTCGTTTCCATCCGACGACCTCATTCAGTTCAGCACGGTTTGTCATCCCGGAAAGCAGGGCCGAGAAAAGCTCATTTTCTTTCACGAATCTGCCGCTCTGTGAAGCACGCCGTGCAGGTTTTTCCCCACAAGGAAAAAGTGCTGTTGTCTTTATAGAACTTCAAATAAGAATAACCGTCGCTCATGAGCTTTTTCAGTACTGTAACCGGAAGGGAAACCGAGTCAAATGCGACTTCGTCGCCGTCTTTTCTGCCGGAAATAAGCTCTTCAATTTTCATGACCCAAGACCCCCTTTGGAACTTTATCCTGGTGTGGCGTCCCAGAAGTTCTTTTACAAATAACACTGCAGAGGATTATGCCAAGGTATTTCTGGGACACAATACTAGCACTCTTCGTCTTAATCATCAAATGGTACTTCTAACCATGAAGGAGGCGCTCCTACGCGTGCTCCAGGAATTAAACAGGCCATCTATAGGAGACGTGACACCCCCAGCCGTCGTGTCTGCACATAATCGAAGAGACGGCATGGGGCGCCTTAGACTCTGATCAGAATGCCTGAAATCATGCGGCCTTGACTTTGATTTTACGAGGTTTTGCGCGCTCGACCTTAGGCAGCTTGAGCCTTAGAACGCCCTCCTTCAGTTGAGCCTCGATCTTGGCCTGGTCAATGACTTCAGAGAGTGTAAACTGCCTGTAGTACTTTCCAGTGCGGTATTCACGGATCAGGTCGACCTCGTCCTTTCCCTCAGGCGCATCCACACCACCGGCGAGGGTCAGAATATCTTCATGAAGGTCAACGCTCAAATCCTTCGAACAGCCTGTCCATTCTTCGCCTCATCCTCTCGAGCTCTTCTAGAGGATTTGTAAAATCCCACTCAGGCCAGTCATAAATTCTTCTAAGTACCATGCTTCATCCCTCCGCGGAATCTCCCCTTCGCTCCGACAAGCGACAGGGTATTCTGGCGAAGGCGAATAAAATTAAAGCAATAAAAACAACATGTTAACCATAAATTTTTGGGGCAAAAAGTAATCATGCTAACCTCTGTGTCAAGACCCGGGAAGAGGACAAAAAGCAGCTTCTTAAGTTTTCTGCATCCAAAGCGCCGTGAAGACCAGCATCCAAAAGCATAGGGCCACCTCAGGGGAGAGGAGGCTGGATGAGAGCCTTGACAAAAATGGGGCTTGGATTAATTTTTTTTTAGGCCGAGATTTTTAGAAGGAGGTGAGGTCTTTATGTCTTCCAACCTGATCCCGTGGCGCAAAGAGATCGAGAGATTGAGACATGAGATGGATAGGCTTTATGACCGGTTTTTTGACTGGAGACCTTTCCCCCATTTCGCCGAGTCGGGGGGCTGGTGGCCGCCCGTGGATGTCTTGGAAAATCCAAAGGAGATTATCGTTCATGCGAAGATTCCGGGCGTAGAGGCAAAAGAGATTGATGCCCATTTAGAAGAGAACGTACTGACTATTCGAGGAGACCGAAAACCTGAAGTGACAGAGGAAGGACAGGGCTACTACTATGCGGAGCGAAGTTATGGAACATTCTCAAGGTCCATTAGGCTTCCTTCGGATATTGATCGTGAGGGGATAAGAGCGAGATACCACGCTGGAATTCTGGAGCTGAAACTGCCGAAGAGGGAAAAGGCAGCCCAGAAGAGAATCAGAGTTGAGAAGGGCTAGAATACGCTCGTTTCACCTGGACCCACGTTTAATTCCTAATATAAGAACTTGACAACCGTGTTAACGGGGTTTAATTTTGCGGAAATTTTGATCCTGGTGAACAATCCCCATTCCGGGTTGCCAGTCCTAGGCATGCGCGTGGTGTCGTGAAGAGTTCATGGTTCGAACCATTATTCATTATCGTGAAAATAAATTTGACGAAGGAGGAGGGAGTAAATGAAGATTAGGCCATTGAATGATCGGGTAATGGTATTGAGGCTTGAAGAGGAGCAGAAGACGGTTGGAGGGATCATCATACCGGATACGGCGAAGGAGAAGCCGCAAGAGGGGAAGGTGATAGCGGTCGGACCTGGGAAGGTAGACGAGGATGGGAAGCGGATGGGGATGGATGTGAAGGCAGGGGACCGGATATTATTCGGGAAGTATTCTGGTAATGAGATTAAGGTAGATGGAGTTGATCATTTGATCATGAGGGAAGAAGACATATTGGCAGTGATTGAATAGGAGGAGGTAGAGAGCGATGGCAGGGAAAGAGATACGATATGGGGTGAGTGCAAGGGAGAAGATGTTGAGGGGGGTTGACACGTTAGCGGATGCGGTGAAAGTGACGTTGGGGCCGAAGGGAAGGAATGTATTGATTGAGAAGACGTGGGGGAGTCCCAAGACGACGAAGGATGGGGTGACGGTGGCGAAGGAGATAGATTTAGAGGACAAATTTGAGAACATGGGGGCGAAGATGGTGAAGGAAGTGGCCTCCAAGACATCGGATGTAGCAGGGGATGGGACGACGACGGCGACGATACTGGCGCAGGCGGTATTTCGGGAGGGGGTGAAGCTGCTAGCGGCAGGGGCGAACCCGATGGCGGTGAAGAGGGGAGTAGAGAAGGCGGTGAATGTGGTGGTGGAGGAGTTGAAGAAGCAATCGAAGCCGACGAAGGAGAAGAAGGAGATAGCGCAGGTAGGGACGATATCTGCGAACAATGATAATACGATAGGGGACATCATAGCGGAAGCGATGGAGAAAGTGGGCAAGGAGGGAGTGATCACGGTAGAAGAGGCGAAGGGGATGGAGACGACGCTGGAGATTGTGGAAGGGATGCAGTTTGACCGTGGGTATTTGAGTCCGTATTTTGTGACGGATGCGGAGAAGATGGAAGTGCATCTGGATGAGCCGTACATATTGTTGCATGAGAAGAAGATAAGTGTGATGAAGGACATGATACCGATATTGGAGCAGATAGCGAAGATGGGCAAGCCGTTATTGATCATAGCGGAGGATGTAGAGGGGGAGGCTCTGGCGACGCTGGTGGTGAACAAGTTGAGGGGGACGCTGAAGTGTGTGGCGGCGAAGGCGCCTGGGTTTGGGGATCGGCGGAAGGCGATGATGGAGGACATAGCGATACTGGCAGGGGGGCAGGTGATCAGTGAGGATTTGGGGTTGAAGTTAGAGAATGTGACGTTGAATGATTTGGGGAGGGCGAAGCGAGTGGTGCTGGACAAGGACAACACGACGATAGTGGATGGGGGAGGGAGCCGGAAGGCGTTGGAAGGGAGAGTGAAGCAGATCCGGGCGCAGGTTGAGGAGACGACGAGTGATTATGATCGGGAGAAGCTGCAGGAGAGGTTAGCGAAGCTGATAGGTGGGGTGGCGGTGATCAATGTGGGAGCAGCGACGGAGCTGGAGATGAAGGAGAAGAAGGACCGGGTAGAGGATGCGTTGAATGCGACGAGGGCAGCGGTGGAGGAAGGGATAGTGCCTGGGGGAGGGGTAGCGTACCTTCGGGCGCTGAAGGGGCTGGAGAAGCTGCAGTTGAGTGGTGAAGAGCAGATGGGGGTGAACATCATCAAGAGGGCGCTTGAGGAGCCGGTGAGGCAGATAGCGAACAATGCTGGATTTGAGGGGAGTGTGGTGGTGCAGAAGGTGATGGAAGGGAAGGGGGCGTATGGGTTTAACGCGGAGAAGGGGTTGTATGAGGATCTGATGGAAGCAGGGATCATAGATCCTACGAAAGTGACCCGATTTGCGCTTCAGAATGCGACCTCGGTGGCTGGGCTGTTGCTGACCACGGAAGCGATGGTGGCGGAGAAGCCTGAGAAGAAGAAGGGGCCTGCGGCTCCGGCGATGCCTCCTGAGGATATGTATTGATACCACGGAGCACACCCGGGCAGGGAAGATTCCCTGCCCGGATTTATTTTGTCCATGGAAGAAAAAAGCCTCCCAGATCAGCTGAAAGAGGAAATCGCACGAAAGCAGTATACCAGGGCTGCTTTGCTCGCTGCATCCCTGGAACTACCGGAGCAGGAGGTCAAGGATTTGAGGCTCAAGGCCTTATGGCAGATGTCTGCTGTATCGCGAAATCTTCCCGGCACAAAAAACCTCGCTGAGCAGTACGGGTACAGCAAAGCCGAGGTGGGCGAGCTGTTGAGAAAACGTGCTGCTGAAGAAAAAGAGCAGGGCGGATACAAGTCTCTCGAGCCCTGCTATGATCAGAACTCAGGGAAATATCTCGCCTTTGAGGAATGGCTTGACAAGCTTCTCAAGCAGTGGGAAAAGCTTTCTACCTCCTGAGATCAGACCATCCTTTCAATTTCCTTTCTTTTTTCTTCGAGGCGCTTTCTCGAAACAGGGAAAAGGGTTTTCAGTTCCTGAGCAAAAAGAGATACTTTGAACTCCTCCACCATCCATCGGAATTCCTCCACCGCAACGCGCTTGTCCCTGGATGACTGAGGCAAAAGGCTCTGGACCATCTCCTCGTGCGCCTTGATAAAGTCTTCTGCCTGAGCCATTTTTTTCTTGTCTTTCTCAGGATCATTGGCAGCCCTCTCAGCTCGAATTTGGATTGCCTTCATATAACGGGGCAGGCGAAGGAGAAGTTCGCCGCTATAGATCTCCAGAAAGTGCTGGGGCACCAGGTGATCAAGATCTTTTCGAACGTGGGCGCATATTTCTAAGACGGCCTTGCTCGCCTTGTTCGATTGCTCGATCCCATGAATCGTTTGTCGTGTCTCGTAATAGGCATCCAGAACCGTTGCTGCCTGGTCCCTCAGCTCTCTCGCTTTCGCGAACATGGTTGGCTCCAGCTTATCCGCGTGGGAAGTCATTTCCTCTGGAGTTCTGATGTTGAGATGGAAAAGGCGCTTTACGAGGGCGTGATACAGGGCTTCTTCTACGGCATGAACACCTCCAAAGGTTCTCGCTCCATCCATCCCCTGCCTCGGCAGGCTGAGGTTTCTTCTGAGGAACTTGAGGTCTTTTGAGAAGCGAAGAGAGAGAAGGGTCTGGACACCCATTTTGTGGGATTCCAGAGCAGCCTCATTGCTCTCAAAAAGACGGATAGAGACGCTCTCACCTGAGGTTTCGAGACCTGGATAGGCGAAGAAATGTTCACCGATAGGGATGCTCTCCGGCAAAGAACCAAAATCCCATGAAGTGATGCCTTTCCTCTCCCATTTCTCCCTGGCTTTTTCCCATTCCCATGAATTTCTTTCCATCGATCTCTCGGAATCCGTACGGGTCAGGAGATGAATGTCTCTTCCTGAATTGAGTTCCTTTCCCGTATGATCGACGATAGAGACGCGCATCATGAGATGCTCTGGGATCTCAACCTCCGTCCATGCAGTTGCGGGTATGTCGACGCTGAACTTCTTGTAGATAAACTGGGATAGGGAGGTGAGAAGGGATTCATCCTTCTGTTCCATTTCACCAGCGATCACATCCGCGGTTCTGGAGATGGGGACCAGCTGCTTTCTGTAGCGCTTGGGCAGGGATTTGAGCAGGGCAATGATCTTCTCCCTGAGAAGACCAGGAACCCCCCATTCAAGCTGCTCAGGCGGGATCAGGGAAGCTGTACCCGAAGGAACGTGGACCGTGACGCCATCATCCACTTCTCCTGGAGCAAACTTGTAAGTGGCTTTGAAGCGCACTTTTCCAACAGCCAGTTCATCCGGGTAGAGCGCGAGCGCTTCTTTGTCAGGAGGGGAAAGCACGAGGTCTTCTTCCTTCAGCTTCAGGAAATCATCGTTCCCCCTTTCTTTGATCCTCTTCTTGAGAGTCCGGATGTCATGAACGCCTTCCAGAGCAGTGGAGTAGAATTCATAGAGCACGGCATCACTCACAAGGATGTCTCTGCGTCTCAGCTTGTCTTCCATTTCCTCCAATTTTCTTGTCAGGGCCTGGTTGTGGGCAAGGAAAGGGAGATGCTCCTTCACATTCCCTTCAACAAGTGCTGATTGGATGAAGATCCTGTGAGACTCCTCAGGATTCATAGGACCAAAAGAAACCGGTCTCCTGGGGATGATCACGAGACCATAAAGGCTGATTTGTTCATAGGCCATGACTTCCCCCCTGTTCTTATCCCAGTGCGGGTCGAAGCACGTGGACCGGCATAGGTTTCCACCGAGGCCTTCGAGCCAATCAGGGTCTATTTTCGCGACAGTCCTGGCAAAAAGGCGGGAGGTCTTGACCATTTCTGCAGCGACGATCCAGGGGGCGCTTTTGTTGAACAGGGTAGACCCTGGAAAAACCATGACCTCCCTGCCTCTCGCTGCAAGGTAGACGTTCTTTTCCTTCTTTGTGGCGATGTTGGAAAGAAAGCCGCTGAGAACGGACCTGTGAACGCCTGCGTAAAGGGAATCGGGATGTTTCAGGACCTTCTCTTTCATGTGCTGCGCCATGATGGTGGCGATCTGTTCGTGTGTAAAGATCCATTCCCGCATGCGGGGGAAAGAGAGAAAATGATCCTTGCAGAATTTCCTCATTCGGTTTTGTGTCTTCAGGTTTTCCCATTCACGATGGTAGCGGTTCCAGATATTGAAGAGGGTGAGAAAGTCAGAGTCAGGATTTTTGAAAGGCGCATGCACCAGATCAGCACTCGCTGCTTTTTCAGCCGGTCTTTCTCTTGGATCCTGGATGCTCAATGCAGCGGCGAGAACGGCGACTTCTTCCACGCATCCTTCTTTCTCCGCTTCAATCATCATCCTTGAGATCCTGGGATCCAGGGGCATCTGAGCCATGATTTTGCCCTTTTCCGTCAGAACGTAATCATCTTCCTTTTTTTCGACCGCACCCAGTTCCAAGAGCACCTCAAAGCCGTCCTTAATACTTCTTTCCCTCGGCTTATCCAGAAAGGGAAAAGCATCGGGATGGCCCAGATTTAGGTAAAGCATTCGGAGGATCACTTCTGCCAGGTTCGAACGCAGGATCTCGGGCAGTGTGTGTGCAAGGCGGGATGCGTAATCCTCCTCTGAATAGAGCCGGATGCAGACACCGTCCTTTACCCTGCCGCACCGTCCTTTCCGCTGCTCGGCACTGCTCCTGGAAATGGGGGTGATGGGAAGAGCCTTGGTCCGGGTCCTTGGCAAATATTGAGAGATCCGCGCAAGGCCCGTATCGATCACAAATTTGATGCCGGGAATGGTGAGGGAGGTCTCCGCCACATTCGTAGCGACCACGATTTTTTGCCCTGTCACGGTATAGACCCGGCCCTGCTGCGAGGCGGGAAGTCTGGCAAACAGAGGCAGGATTGTCACACCGGTCTGTTGGCGGCCTTCCAGTCGCTCACAGGTTTCCATGATGTCCTGCTCTGTCGGCATGAAAATGAGGATGTCTCCGAAGCGTCTTTTCCCCCTCAGCATGTCCACTGCTTTGACGGCCATGTCAACGTAGGTCACATCGCCCCGGTCCTCCAGTTCCGGGTCAATAGGCCAGTATTCCACCTCCACAGGATAAAGGCGGCCGGCCACATGGATGACCGGTGCCTGGCCAAAAGCCTCGGAGAATTTCTCTGTTTCCAGGGTCGCAGAGGTGATGATGACCCTGAGTTCCGGGCGTTTGGGAAGGAGGGTTCTGAGAAGGCCCAGGATGAAGTCGATATTTAGGCTTCTCTCATGGGCCTCATCGATGATGAGCGTGTCGTATTCAAGGAGTTGCGGGTCGCCATGGGTTTCCGCAAGAAGCATCCCATCCGTCATCACTTTGATGTAAGCATGCCGGGGGGTCCTGTCTTTGAAGCGTATCTTGTATCCCACAGAAGTGCCAAGATCTTCCCCCAGTTCTTCCGCTATGCGCCTCGCAATGGTTGTGGCAGCGATCCTCCGGGGCTGGGTAGAGCCGATCTTACCCGCAATACCTAGACCTGCTTCAAGGCACATCTTGGGAAGCTGCGTGCTCTTGCCGCATCCTGTCTCACCGGAAATGATGACGACCTGGTGTTGCCGGATGGCGTTGACGATCTCATCCTTTTTGGAAAAGATAGGCAAGGTTTCCGGATAGCTGACTCGGGGAAGCTGGCGGAGGCGAGTATCTCTCTCTTGTACCGACGCTTCGGCCCTCTTCTGAAGGGAGCGAAGGTCTTCCAGAAAATATCTTTGAGCACTTCTTCCCATGCGGGCTGAGAGAAGTCGCTCCAGTCGACCGGAAAGGCCTTCCCTGTGCCGCAGCATTGTGCTCGGAAGGAGGGACTCGATCTTTTCGATAACGCCGACTATGGACATAAACGATGAAAAAGACCTGTGGCGAATGGAGCCGCGTGTCGCATTGGATCAGTCGGAGAGATTCTCTTCTGGGGCTGGTTCTCATCTCTCCAGGGCTGAAAGGGTAAGATGCCGGAATCGTAGGAATTATTTCCTTGTTGACTCTGTTTATCAAAAACGAGTAGAACCGTCAAACAGAGAAAGTCTGCTATTTCCATCATCCCGATTGAAAAGACCTCCTGCTGTGTATAAATTCTTTCTATTTCATTCGGCTTCGCGCTAATGCCGTACGCCTTGCGACGAGAGCGAACCCACGAGGAACCGCAATGATGTGTCGTTCAGGAGTGACAGGTGCCTGAAGTAAACAAGAAAAATAACAACAGGGAAAAAGGCCTGGTCTTGATCGTGCTCTTTGTCCTGATCGCCTCTGCGGGAGGCTATTACATCTGGAGCAGAGGAAGGATCACCACCGACGATGCCTATGTGGACGGACATATATTCACGATCACACCACGCGTGCAGGGCTATGTGGCGGAAGTGCGCGTCACAGATAATCAGCTGGTGAAAAAGGGTGAACCTATTGTGAGCCTTGATCGCACAGACTACGAGGTCGCTCTGGCACAGGCGAAGGCGACTCTTGCCGAATCGGAAGCGACGCTCACTTCTCTTGAGCTGGGCGTTCCTCTTGAAGTCAGCCAGACGGGTTACCGTGTCAAAGGTGCTCAGGCTCAGCTTGAAAGCCTGCGCAAAACGCTCGAGGGTGTCAAGAAAGATGAGGATGCGGCGGCCCAGGAAGTGAAGCGGACCCAGGCCCAGTACGGCCTCTCCAGCATAGAACTGAAGCGAACAAGAGAGCTGAGGGGGAGCAAAGCTGTTCCTCAGTCCTCCCTGGATAACGCGGAAACGGCCTCGGAGAGCAGCAAGGCTCAGTTTGGTGCAGCGATAGCGAAGCTAGAGTCGGTAAAGAAACAGCACGCGTCGCTGGAGGCTGAGATAGGCTCGCTCAAGGCCAATATCGGTCTCGCTGCGACAGGTGAAGATCAGGCTAAAATCAAGGCGCGCCAGGTGGAGGCACAAAAAGCAGTGGTTGAGCTTGCCCGGGCAAGATTGAAGCAGGCGGAACTGGATCTGAGTTATACCACTATTGTATCGCCCACGGACGGCCACGTTACAAAAAAAGGGGTCGAACGCGGCCTCATGGTTGCAAAAGGACAACCGATCATGGCTATTGTTCCCCTGGATCCAGAAGAGCTCTGGATCACTGCTAACTACAAAGAGACACAGCTCACCCATGTCAAGCCAGGCCAGGAAGTCATCATCCGAGTGGATACCTATCCTGGGATCAAAATCAAGGGTAGGGTGGATTCCATCATGGCAGGGACAGGTGCAGCTTTTTCCTTGTTTCCACCCGAGAATGCTACGGGCAACTTCGTCAAGGTGGTTCAGCGGATCCCGGTGAAGATCACCTTTGACCAGAAGGACAACGGGAACCTTCCCCAACTCCGCATCGGCATGAGCGTCGTTCCCACCATATATGTGAACTGAGGTACAGCATCCTTTCATGAACCCGCCTCATGTGAATAAGTGGCTCATTACAGTCTCGGTCATGATTCCTACCCTGATCGAGATTCTGGACACAAGCGTGGCCAATGTGGCTCTCACCCATATCCAGGGAAGCCTCTCCGCAGGGCAGGAAGAGGTGACCTGGGTTCTGACCTCCTATCTGGTCGCCAATGCGGTGGTAATTCCCATGAGCGCCTGGTTTGCCAAGTTGTTCGGCCGCAAAAGGTATCTCATGGGGTCTGTGATCCTCTTCACCCTCAGTTCCGTCCTTTGCGGCCTTTCCGTGACCCTGCCGGAGATCATCGTATTCAGGATCATCCAGGGGATCGGCGGCGGGGGGCTACAACCCATGAGCCAGGCGATCCTGCTGGAAACCTATCCGCCCCGGGAACGGGGTATGGCTATGGCCATCTTCGGCATGGGCATCGTGCTCGGTCCTGTGCTGGGTCCACTGCTGGGTGGCTATCTCACCGACGCTTTTTCCTGGCACTGGATTTTCTATATCAACCTGCCCATCGGTATACTGGCGCTGTTTATGATTTACAGCTTTGTGTTCGATCCTCCCTACCAGGAGCGCATGGCTGAAGGAGAAAAAGTGGACTACATAGGTCTTGCGCTTCTTTGCCTTGGCCTGGGCAGCCTTCAGATCGTTCTGGACAAAGGGCAGCTGGACGACTGGTTCAGCTCTGATTTCATCCTGGTTCTGTCTCTCATCGCTGCGGTAAGCCTGGCCCTCTTCATTTTCTGGGAATTGCAACAGGAACGACCCGTGGTCGATTTACGCATATTCAAGAGCTCAAGCTTTGCTACAGGGAATGCGGTTATGTTCTTTGGATTTTTTGCTTTTTTCGGTTCTATTGTTCTTCTGCCTCTGTACCTCCAGAACCTGCTTGGATATACGGCCTTTCAGGCAGGCCTGGTCTTGGGGCCGGCAGGGGCTATCACATTCCTCATCCTGCCCATAGTCGGCAAAGCGACGGAGCGTATCGATGCCCGCTTGCTCCTGGCTGTAGGTCTCATGATCAATGCCTACGCGGTTTACTACATGTCCGGCTTCACCCTCAACATTGATTTCGCAACGGCCTCTATGGGCCGGGTGATGCAGGGCATTGGCATGCCTTTCTTCTTCGTTTCCCTCTCCTATTCCACGATGGCTTATGTTACCAGGCAACAGATGAACAATGCTTCAGCCATTTTCAATCTGCTTCGCAACCTGGGTGGATCCTCTGGCGTCGCTTTTGTTACAACACTCCTTGCCAGAAGGGCCCAGTTTCACCAGTATCGGCTTGTTGAACACCTGACGCCTTTTGATCCAAATCTCACCATACGGTTGCAGCATCTGAAAACGGCTTTGGACATCAAACTCGGCACCCTTGCGGATCATAGCCAGGAGGCTGGAGGGATCATCTACCAGTTTCTTGTGCGAGAGGCGACATCCCTCGCCTTTAATGATACTTTCTTTGTCCAGACTATCCTGTTTCTGTGTTTGATCGCTCTCCTGTGGATCATGCGCAAGCCGCCCATTGGCAAGCACATGGAAACGGGAGCCCATTGACGCGTCACACCCCCTCCGGGATCTCTGTGCCTCGAAGGACACGGAGCCGCGAGGAGGGGATCGAAGGGAAGTAAGCGGTGAGAAACTATGGTGGCGGGAGTTTGTGGTAACTTCTAAGACCGGTGAAGAGTTCCTTTAACTTCTGGAGCAAGGGTTTCTGCATTCTTACTTTCAGGTATAGATCACCGTGTTTCCCTCCTCCTTTTCCTTCATCCCCCATGCCAGCAAGCCGGACACGCTGGCCTTCGCGTACTCCCGGCGGAATCATCACTACCAATTTTTTGGACTGCTTCTTGTAATAGTAGGGATAAGGGCCGCCGTTCTTTGCTTCTTCAGGGGCCAGACTAATGGTCTCAGTCACATCATCACCATTTTCCGGGAATTCAATGCCGCCCATCTTTTTCAGGAGATACTTCGATAGCCTGCCCAAGCTGCCGGCCGGAAAATAGGGCATTGGGTTCTGATTTTTTCTC
>JAHECH010000613.1 GCA_024641835.1 Deltaproteobacteria bacterium | reverse complement strand
GACAGTCAGCGGCAGGGTCAAAGTTGATGCTTTTACTCAGGCAACGAGCACTGGAGGTATTTTCGCTGGGGGAGATACAACCACTGGACCCGCGACAGTTATCGAAGCCTTAACAGCTGGCCGACGTGCGGCCACCAGTATCAACGATTACCTTAAGAAATCGAGCCCACATAGAGTCACTGGCGAAGAGAAGTATTCACATCACAGGCTTCTGGGATTTGATCCGTCCTGTTTGGAAAAATCGAGCCGATCTAAGATGTCCTTCCGTCCTGTTATAGAGAGAGATTTAGATTCTGAAGATTGTCTCGGTTTTGGTTCATCTGAACTCGAAGCTGAGACCAAGCGGTGTTACAATTGCGGATGTGTGGCTGTGAATCCCTCAGATATTGCTCCTGCACTTATAGCTCTCGACGCAAGAATCAAGACGACAAAACGAACCATTGATGCAGAAAGCTTTTTCATGGCCTGTCCAAACGGCTCTACCGTTCTCCAAGAAGACGAACTGGTCACGGATATACAAATACCACGAATAAGGCGCAATAGCCGTCAAAGATATCGCAAATTCAGGATCCGGCAATCTATAGATTTCCCGATAGTATCGGTTGCCTCCGTTTTTATTATGAATGAGCATAAGATCGAAGATGCCCGACTTGTACTTGGAGCAGCAACTCCTGTCCCCCTCCGCTTACGGCCTGTCGAAGACTTCTTGAAAGGGAAAAGAGTCACGGAACAGCTGGCTAAAGAGGCCGCGGAAATTGCAGTCAGAAAAGCAGTCCCTTTGGGAAAAAATGACTTCAGAGTTCAAGTGACTAAAGTATTAGTGAGGGACGCTGTTTTCGAGCTTCTTTAGAAATTCATTATATGTCGCAGATGAGCCAGACTGTGGTGTGAAGATGATAAGCGCTGATAAATGCTAGACAAAAAAAGTGCAGGCACAACTTCAATCGGTCCTCCCTCATGGTCTCAGCCAGGGTGGATCCTCACGTGAGGGTGCGAACTGCACCGGCTGAAGAATCTGATCTGGGACCTGAGAGACATCTTTATTCCCTTTTCGAGATCCTTCCTTGTTGAAAATCGTATCCTGCTCTGCACTATCTGCCATCTCAGTATCTTAATTCCTACACCAAGAGCATGCTATAATACCTGACCGCTTTGGTGCGATTGCAGGATGCTTCTATTATCTGGATGGAGGGTACCAAGTATGAATTTGACTGTAGTTGCCGGATGACTTATTGCCAACGGCCGTCATCCGGTTTTGACTAACGTTCCAATACTTGAAAATGGGCCGGTTATGACTTCGATACGCATGGTATCGTGATGGGACAATCAAGGTTACAGCATGCATTCTTCACTCTTGGACGCTCTTTGGTGGCGTGAGCGTTCTCATCCCAGTTGAGATATCTTGCCATGAACTGCACATATCACAGCCCTCAGAATACTCGGATATGACTCCCTGATCTGCAATCAAGGTTGGCAAAACAAGGCGATGTCGCGACTTCGCCGATCACTAGATATCATGCCTGTCCAAAATAGGATTTTCACTACAGAGGCGCGCAGGACGCGGAGAGAACTTTTTGTTTGTCGGGACCTGCCCGCCAGCCAGCAAGCGGGGATATCGACAAACAAAAATATTCTGCCCTAAAAACCTGGTCGCCTCTGGCGCCGCCGAAGGCGGGTAAACCTGATTTTCAGAGAAGCGAATCTTCTCCGAAAACACCAATGAAATCAAGGTAACTCGCGTGGAATTCCACCCATATTGGACAGCACTGACCCAAATTAATCGTTACATGCGTTTGCGTTGGGGACCTGGGTATCAAATGACCCCAACCCAGGCGATGCATCGGCCATGTTACCAAAATTCCGTTCAGATCACTTGCGCCAGTATTCAGGGATGAGCAGTATGATCACGGTATAGAACTCGAGACGCCCCACCAGCATGCAGAAAACAAGAATCCACTTTCCAGCCAGAGGGACGGCCGAATAATTGTGGATCGGCCCTACCAGCCCGAGTCCTGGACCCACGTTAAAGATGCACGCAGCCACCGAGGAAAAAGCAGAAATCATATCCAAGCCTAAGCCGGCCATGGCGAGGGTTGCCGCGACAAAGAGAGCAAGGGCAAGGAAGGTGAATCCCCAGATGCTGTTCAATACGTCGGAGGGAACCGCCTTGCCGCCCAATTTCAGGGATGTCACCGCATGGGGATGAATGATTTTGAAAATCTCCTGGTACGTATGCTTGGCAAGGAGCATGATGCGCATGGTTTTGAGACCGCCCCCTGTGGATCCAGCCATTCCGCCCAGAAACATGCAAAGGATGAGAATCTTCTGCGAAAAAAAAGGCCATTTGCCATAGTCTGCCGTGACAAAGCCCGTGGTGGTGATGATGGAGCTCACTTGAAAAGATGCATGACGGAACGCTTTTCCAAGGGAGTCGTAAACAGGACCGTAAATGTTTATGGTCACCGCCAGGATGAAGAAGGCGACGAGGCCGAGGAAGACGCGGCATTCCGAATTCTTCAGAAAGCTCTTGAAATCCCCTCGGAGAAATCTGTAGTGAAGGGAGAAATTGATCCCCGCAATGAGCATGAATACAATGATGACCCCGTCAAAATAGGGACTGTTATAGTGGGCAATGCTCCCATTCTTGGGTGAGAATCCGCCCGTAGGCATGGTGCAGAAAGTATGATTCACGGCGTCAAAGAGGGACATGCCGCCGGCGGCCAGGAGCAGAATCTCGAGCGCCGTGAACAAAATGTATACTTTCCACAGGGTTCTTGCCGTATCCGAGATTCGGGGTTTTAGCTTGTCCACGACAGGGCTCGGGATCTCAGCCTTATACAGCTGCATCCCGCCTACGCTTAGAAAGGGAAGGATGGCAATGGAGAGGACAATGATGCCCATGCCTCCGATCCACTGGATGATACTCCTCCAGAGCAGGATACTTTCGGGAAGTTTCTCGATATCCGTCAGGATGGAAGCCCCCGTCGTTGAAAACCCGGAAATAGACTCAAAACAGGCATCCGTAACTGATTTGATCGAACCTGAAAGGATAAATGGGATGGCTCCGACCAGGCCTGCAACCGCCCAACCAAGTGCGACGATGGCTATGCCATCTCGGTGGTTGAGGTGAGTCTGATGGCCTTTCCCGAAGATGACAAAAACGAAAAGTCCTATGACACAAGTGATGAGTGAAGAGTAGGCCAGGGCTGCGGCGTTGCCGTCCCCCCGGATCAAAGAAAAAAGGAGAGGAGCAGCCATAGAAACGCCCAGGAAAAAAACGAGGATTCCCAGAAGTCGCAGGACAAGCCGGAGGTGCATCAGAAATAATCCAGTTTAACCGTAAGAAGCTTCCCCAACTTGGGTACCACTTTCTGCAGCGCGAGAATGATCAGCCTATCCTTGGGCTTGATCACCGTGTCTCCGCGGGGAATGATGATTTCTTCACCTCGGACTATGGCCCCTACGAGGGCTCCTTTTGGAAAATTCACTTCGGAAAGAGGGATATTGACAATGTCTGAAGTTTCCAGAGCTTCTGCTTCGATCGCCTCTGCATGCTCGCCCTTTAACGGTGCTACA
>JAHECH010000040.1 GCA_024641835.1 Deltaproteobacteria bacterium | reverse complement strand
GCATGTGATCATACGCATCAAAATCGAGGATATCCAGGCTCGTTTCCATGAGAAGTGACCAGTCGGTGTTCTCTTCGCAGTGCACCCCTGCCAGTCCCCCCAGGCCGTGCACCGCACCGGCCACTTCGTTTATGTCTCTGATCACATCCTCCCGGCCCACCGTGAGAAAGGCCTGGGAACCGAAGCCGAGCAGCGATGGCTCGTCAAAAAAGATCATGACCGGAGAGAAGAATGTACCCAAGTGATTCACCTGCCACATGGCCCTCAAAGCCACTGTTTTGACGATCATATCGCGCAGGTGCTCATCATAGTAAGAACAGCGCTGATCCTGATCGAGCAAGTTAACCCCCATCGTGAAGGGACCGGTCACCTGCCCCTTGAGCATGAGCACCCTGTGCGATGCTGCGTGCGCCGGTAACTGGTTAGTGAACTCCCTGAAGCCTGCTGCGTACTTTGACGAGAGACCAAAGCTGTCAAGGGCAACACGGTCTTTACGCTCAGTCACGGCCAAATAGCGGGCGTAGAAGTCTGTCAACTGCTCCACAAAATCAGGGCCGGCGGTGTTGAGGTAGAAGCGACCTCCATCTTCAACCAAACCAGGCATCCCCTCGGTGAATTGCACCATCATCTTTTCATACAAGGTGCGCTTCGGGAATTGAACCCAAGAGGGGATCTCCGGCGTGTTTTCGAACATGAGCGCCGTACCGCGCGCTACATCAGTGTGGGGAAGGCTCCCGATGGTGGTCGCCAGACAGCAAGGCTCAAAAGGGGGCTTTGTTGCTCTTATGTTCCCCACTCTCTCCTCTCCTCAATTCCACACTCTGTCCCTCGATGCCCGGCGGCCCAACCATCAGACAGCCTGCATGATTTGCCAGCGGATATGCCCCTCCACCCGAACTGAGGAGCCGTGTGCCCCTTACTAAAATATTCCTCTGTACGCTCAGCAGCCGCGGTTTTTATCTCATCTTCACACGCCTTCGCCGGAGTCAGAGATTATGTTCTTCAATACTGCATCCATAGTCGCGTCTCAAGAGTTTCTTTAGGAATTCCGTCGCAGTTCCGCCTCCCGGGGTAGGCTGCTCAGAGGGAGCTAAATCGATAAATTTCTGAGAAGAGATATTAGATCATACCAGACATAGCGCAGGGAAGCGATTTCTGTTCCTGCGGGTGTCTCCTTAAAACTGCGCTCGACAACTTCGCCACCCAGCGCTTCATAAAAACCCCTTGCCCCGTAGTTCGATTCAAACACCCAGAGATGCATCGGCCATCCCGGCTCTTTGGACACAACCCACTGTGCAGCGCTGCTGAAAAGCTGCCTGCCTAGCCCACGCCCTTTGAGTCTGGGAAGGACATGAAGGTTATCGAGGCAAGCTCCCCATAGAGATTCTTGGTCCAGCAACACGCATACAAAGCCGACAAGTCCCCCCTCACCCTCGACGAGAAGCACCTGACGGCGATCAGCACCGGGAGATGCCAATCGCGCCCGCCAGTGGTTCGCCCGCTCTTCAGCAATAGGCCCGTCTAGATATGTATCAGGCAGGATTCCACGATAGGTGTTGCGCCAGCTAGCCGTGTGCAGTGAAGCTATGCTTTGGCTGTCAGCAAGTGTTGCAGCCCTGATGGCGAAATTTCTGTTACGCATGAATACTTCCGTGCTCTATATTCCATATCTTTCTTTAACTTCCTGTTGGTAGGTAACCGTGGACTGACGGGGGCACCGCAGCTTTTTGCCGTGCTTCGCTGAAGGCAGAGTTAGAAGGCTGATCTACCTCTCATTCTCTGGTAACCAACCGCTACCGCACGACAAAAGGCATGTGCGATGAGCAAGGCGAGTAGACCTCCGGGATAGAGCACATACCAGCCCATTAGGAACTCACGCTTTACGATGACTATGGAACTCCATACATCCAAGAGCAACACCCCAAGCAACCCAAAACCGAGAAGCCAAGGAAACGCGCCCCTCCAATCTTGCCGCGCCGTAAGCAGCGCTGGGACAAGAAAGGCGAACGCAAAACTTGCCCCTTCCGCCAGCAAGAGGCGGAAGGGCGCGCCGCTCAGAAATGGCAACGCGCCAGTAATCACAACAAAAACCAAAACCGCAGAAGATCGCCGAACCGTTTCCATACGCTACCTTTCAACCTTACAGGGGAAACATGAGGATCCTATTTATGCCTTGCTTCTGCTCCTGCCCTTTTTATCTCTTCCAAGAACAATTTTACGATGGGAGAAATCTCCGGCGGATGCCATTTGGTATTCTTTGGTTCCTCAGGCCAAGTAAAAGGCAGGTGGAAAACCTGCCCTGGCTCTCGCGCTTTCTCCAATACAGATAAAGCATCCAGTAATACGTTTCTTTGCCCCTCAACATCGCCCACTTGGCCTACCGGTCGGCCATAAGGATATTCTATCGCCGCCACTCTGGGAAAGCCGATCTCTCGGCTGTATTCGGGCGTCATGGTCAGGGCTAGGGTCGAGAAGCCGTTTTCCTCCAGAAACCGAGCGACCAGTCCAACGGACCGGCAACAAAGAGGTCAGGCAGGTGTGAGCAGAACTGCATCCACTTGCTCCCTCTGCATCTGGGAGGCCACTCTTGGCATGGTCTTCTCAAGCAGTTCTCTAGGGTCTAGCTGGAAACCGTAGAATGAGTAGCATGTGGGTGCAAGCCTTCCGATAATACCTTCTTTCTCAAACTCCTGGAACCTCATCAGAGGAAGCACGACATTCATGTCTTGTTTGATGTAATCTGTGTTGATGTGTAGATGATTGACATGAATATCCTCTTGGAGAGCGTTTCTCGGGATGTCCCTGCTGGTCGGATCTCCCCATTTGGGTTCTCGCTTTTCCCGTTCGACATCAAAAGGAGGATCGCTTTTCATGCTGATTCCTGCGGATGTCATAAGCGAAAAGGTTGCTTCCGTGACCGGTTTTCTAAGCGGTGTCCAGGGAATGTGCCCGCCGAATGCTTTTTCTGGAATATCTTTAGTGAGCCATGCTCTCAGGGAGGGCGGCACGAAACGAAAGCCATCAACAACCTTGTCCGAAGCAACCATACCTATAACCTCGTTAAACAGAAGTCGAAGAACTCCTCCCTCTCTTCGCAGCACATGAATGCTAGAACAGGTGAGGCAAATAGATATCAAAGGCCAGTATATCTTCCTCGATATCATGGGGTTGGTGTCTTACACCTGCGGGAATCCGAAGAAAGCTTCCTGCTGCCACCTCCAAATCTCCTTCACCATCCACCCACATTTTCCCCTTCCCTTCTAAATGGTAAACGATGTCATCTTGCTCATGAACATGAGCCGGTACTTCTGCTCCTTTTTTTACTCTCACCATCACAATGCTCAAATCGACGTTATCCATTTCGTGCGTGAGGAGCTTTTTAATGAGTAAATCTTTGAAAATGGGATGGGCCTTCCAGGAAAGTTCTTGAGTTTTAATATTTTTTATCATGATCACCTCTTCACAAGAATACACAAAAAATGGGTTTTGCTTCTTTACTTAGGAGATTCGAATCTTCTCTCCCGAGCCTGGAACCCGTCAAGGCATCATCGGCTCACCAGCCTCTTTGACGCCCGCTGATATTCAGCTTTCCCGGTAACGCCAAGAAAAGCTAGATCCTTCTCTCTCGGTTGGCCCAATATTTCTCACGAAGAACTCTTTTTAAGATTTTGCCTTGGGGATTCCGAGGTAACTCGTTTACGAATTCCACAGACTTAGGTTTTTTGTAACTTGCAAGGGACTTCCTGCAAAACTCTATGATCTCCTTTTCAGGCGCCTCCTGCCCTGTTCGCAGGACGACAAACGCCTTCACCGCTTCTCCCCATCGATCGTCGGGCACCCCAATCACGGCGCACTGGGAGACCATAGGGTGTTCATAAATCACTCTCTCTACTTCAGCAGGATAAATATTTAGCCCACCACTAATGATCATGTCCTTTTTCCGGTCCACCAAATAAATATAGTAGTCTTCATCATAGGTGGCCATGTCTCCCGTGTAAAGCCAGCCATCCCTGATCACCTTTCGCGTCTCTTCTTCGTTATTCCAATAGCCCTCCATAATATCAGTGCTCTTCACGATGATTTCCCCAACCGTATGGGGAGGAACTTCCTGTCCTTTTTCATCCACTAGTTTTACTGATACCATATAACAGGGCCTCCCACAGGACTTAAGCCTCTTCGAAGCCTCCTCATCGGAAAGGCCACTAATACTATGTTGTTTTTTGCGTAAGCAGGTCACATTAGGCCCTGTTTCAGTAAGCCCGTAAGGCTGCATAAAAATGTTCCCAAATATGCTCAACGCCTTTCTTAAGGGATTGGGCGGCATCGGAGCTGTTGCATAAAAAATCATCCTCAAGGACGAGAGGTCGTATTTTCTTATCTCCGGAAATTCTATGAGCTCCATAATTGTAATTGGAACCATCTGAAGGTTGGTAATCGAGTAATCCTGTATGGTCTTGAGTATAATTTCCGGGTCAAAGCCCCGTAGTTTGGAGATGACTATCGAAGCGCCAACGTAGGCGTTTGCCAGCACCCAAACCCATCCCGCAGCGTGGCAAAGAGCTGGTACGTTTAGAAGATATACGTCATCATGGTTGAGTTCCCCGTCAATGACGCAAGTAAGGGCACCCATTAGTCGGGCGCGGTGAGTATGTACAACCCCCTTTGCCAATCCCGTAGTTCCGCTGGTGTAAAAAATTTCCGCAGGGTCAACTTCCGAAACCAACTGCTCGGGCGGCTCCGCAGACGAACTGCATTCGATCAAAGGTTCATATCCCTGAGCCCACTTGACATCATCCCCGATGCAAATGTAATTCAAAGGGAATTTTGACCTAAAACAGGATGCAATATCAGAAAAGTCATTCCCGAAAATGAGAGTTATCGGAGTTGAATCATTCAGAATGTACGCTATCTCTTGAGGGGATAATCTGAAGTTTAGGGGTACAAAAATAAGACCTGCTTTTGCACAGGCAAAAATACTCTCTAGATACGCCGATGAGTTATATGCCAATATGGCAACGCGGTCTCCTTTTCTGCACCCTAAGCCGATCAGCGCGTTAGACAGGCGATTTGCACGTTCATTCAGCTCTCTCCAAGTCAATTCCTTTGGGGAATCTACTACAGCTCTCTTATTGGGATAGTACTTAGCATTAATTCGGACGATATCCCCAATGCTAGTCACTCGCAGCAACCCCTTTCACTAATACCGGTTAATTAGCTACCAAGAAACAAGAACCGAATGTCATCGTAAAGCTGAGCACTCCCCAAGAGGCTGACGGGCTGCAAAGCGCATTGTGCTGCGACACGCTATTTTATCTCCTCACAAAATCGGGTTTTCTTTTTTCAAGGAATGCCCTCACACCCTCTTTCATGTCGTGAGTTTCAAAAAGAGCGGCAAAAAGCTCTGTCTCCCTCCTGAGACCATCTTCGAATGTCATGTCCGTACCTTCGTTGATAGCCTTTTTGGCATTGCTTACAGCTATAGGACCTCTCAATAATACGCGTTTCGCCAAACTTGTTGCCTCGGCAACGGCTTCACCCTTTGGTGCTATCCTCTCTACGAGCCCAATCCTTTTTGCTTCATCTGCAATGATGGGATCTCCTGTCAAAATCAGCTCTTTGGCCTTTCCGATCCCAACGAGCCTTGCCAAGCGCTGGGTTCCCCCAGCTCCCGGCAAAAGTCCTAGACTGACCTCCGGAAATCCAAAGATGGCTGATTCATCGGCTACCCTTATGTCGCAGGCCAAAGCAACTTCACAGCCTCCTCCGAGAGCCAACCCATTAACGGCGGCAATCACGACTCTATCGAATTTCTCAATTTTGGATAGTACCCGTTGTGTGGCGGCCGACATTTCAAAAGCCTCTTTTGGACTTTTTTCAGATATCATTTTAATATCTGCGCCGGCGATAAAAGCTTTGGCCCCACCACCGGTGACGATGACCGCGCCGATCTCGTTGAGAGTGCCGAGTTCTTTAAATACGCCCTCTATTTCATCCTCAACTTGACGGTTCAAGGCATTGACCGGGGGCCGGTCAACCTTCACAACGGCGACCCGATCATCGATCCGGAAGTCAACAAATTGCCTGGCGTCTGACATTTCTCCTCCCTATTCTCAAAAAACAAAAAGGTCAAGCCCACCTGTTAGCATCATGTTCGCTCCTGTTATGTATTTGGCCTCATCAGAAGATAGGAATGCGACCAAAGAAGACACATCGGCAGGATCACCCTCTCTTTTCATTGCCACTCGCTTGAGTATTTTATTACGAGCTTCTTCAGGGAGATCATAAAATGCATCCGTCCCGATGACGCCTAATGTTATGGCATTGGCTGTGATAGCGAATCTTGCCCCCTCCAGGGCAATGGTCTTGGTCAGTCCGATTAGCCCCGCTTTGCTCGAGGAATAACTGCATTGGCCATACCCTCCAAGGACACCGGCTACTGACGTTATGTTGATAATTCTCCCCCACCTCTTCTCTGCCATATCGTCAAAGACCTGTTTGACACAATAGAAGGCTCCGGAAAGGTTGACGGCAATTTCCCTATCCCATGCCTCTCTTTTCATTTTGGAAATGGTGGCCATGTTCGTCATGATGGCTGCATTATTCACAAGAATATCGATGGGGCCGATTTCTTTCTTGATTTTCTTCAAGCCTGCCTCTACCTGATCATAGACAGACATATCCATTCTAACAGCCATTGATCTACGGCCAGTAGCTCTGATTTCGTCGGCTACCGCCTCAGCCTCTTCGTATAAGATATCTCCCACAGCGACGTCGGCGCCTTCTTGGGCTAGCTTTAAGGCGATAGCCCGTCCGTTACCCTTTCCTCGTGCCGCACCACTCACAAAGCACACCTTTTCATTCAACATCCTTTTGTCTCTCTCCTTCCCAATTGGTCAAATTCATCTATTACAGAAGCACTCCTATCTTAAGTATAAGACTTCATAGCTAATGTTTTCGTTTCTCGATAAGAACGTATCCTCATAACGTCTCAACGAAAATACCCTCCCCTTGCGCTAATCCTCCACAAATAGCCGCAATTCCTCTGCCCCCTCCTCTTCTTCTAAGTTCGTAGATCAGAGTCAAAGTAATCCTTACCGCGCTCGCGCCCAACGGGTGTCCAATCGCTACTGCACCCCCATTGACGTTAAGTTTTTTCCTTATCCTTTCCTCCGTCGAATCATTTCCCTTGGAAAGAATTTTCGCGCATGTTACAGGCATTGCCGCAAAAGCTTCATTGATCTCCAATAAATCGATATCGTCTATGCCCAACCCGGTTTTTCCCAATATATGATCGATCACCTTGGCAGGGACGATGGTAATGTTATTCGGTAAATCACACACGCTTCCTGTTTCGACGATACGAGCAAGCGGTTTGATATTCATTTCTGCGGCTTTTTTTGAACTCATTAATACCATGCACGAAGCGCCATCGTTTAAACCCGGCGCATTTCCAGGCGTTACAGTCGGACTCCCATAGACTGTCGGCAGCTCCGCCAGCCTCTCCAAGGTCGTATGAGGCTTCGGAAACTCATCTTCTTCGAACACGATCTCTTTATTTCCCAATCGGACTGTCATGGGTACGATCTCATCCTTGAATTTCCCCGCTTTCTTAGCCTCTTGGTAACGCTGTTGACTCACAAAGGCCCAGAGATCTTGATCTTTCCTAGTCACTGAATAGGAAAGGGCGACCTCGCCCGCATCGACTGCAACCGGGTTGAAATCTTTGTAACCCATGCGAATAAGTGGATCTCTGACCTTAATGTCGCCTAGTTTCGGACCTTGGCCTAGTCTTACAGCAGGATGTACAATGAACGGTACTCTGCTGAAATTCTCGGCACCTGCAACCACGACAATTTCCGATTCACCCCATTTTATCGACTTAAACCCCATATGTGCTGCTGTCATGGAAGAACAACATGCCTTGTCAATTGTGACAGACCTCGTTTCCGGAGGAAGGCCCGCCCTCAAGAGTGACTGTCTCGCTACACAGGGAGATACAAAGTCTTCATTCTCTGCGTGAATAGCGCAACCCATAAAAACTTCATTAACCTGTTCTTTCGGAATCCCTGCCTTCTGCAGAGCCCTTTCAATGACGAAGGCACCTAATTCATACGCCGGTGTCTCCCTCAACGTTCCGCAAAACTTGCCAAAAGCAGTTCTCAAGGCACTTACAATAACAACGTCATTATCCATGGCTTATAAAAGACCTCCTATTTTCGTTGAGCTATCGGCTAGGTACAAAGCATCGCTTCTGTAACTTCAGTCTGGGATAGACGGTGATTACTTATGAAAGGGACCCCCGTCTAAGGTTTTTTTCAACCGAACCTTTAAAGCATTGAACAAATGTGTTTAAAAATTTGCCCCCTTGAGGCTTCGGTTCTTCTATGTAAACTGTTTTGCTAAAAAGCTTCTCGCTATTATTTCCTTCTCGATTTCTTTCGTTCCTTCATATATTTCCAGGATTTTCGCATCCCTGTAGAACCTTGAAATATCATATTCTGCCATGTAGCCATAGCCACCATGCATCTGCAGAGACTCATCTGCTACATGTACGGCGACCCAGGCAGAATACCACTTAGCCATTGCTATCACCGCCGAATCGAGAATGCCCCTGTCAACGTCTGCGGCAGCTTTGTAAGTGAGGTTTCTGGCTGCTTCAACCAGTGTCGCCATTTCTGCAAGCTTAAATCGATTTCCCTGAAAATCAGACAGAGGTTTTCCAAACTGCCTTCTTCTTTTTATATGTCCTACTGCTCTCTCCAAGGCCCCTTGAGCCAATCCAACCCCTGTTGCGGCGACCATGACCCTGGTGCGGCCAAAAAACCTCATGAGATAGGGAAAACCCTTCCCCTCCTCTCCAACGAGGTTATGGGTTGGAACCTTAACATCCGTGAAGCGCACTTCAGCCGTGTCAGAAGCCCTGATTCCTAACTTGCCTCTGAGTTTATTTGATTCATAGCCGGGGCGATCCGTTTCCACGATGATCATGCTGAATCGCTCTGAAGCCTTATCTTTTTCAGGACTTGTCATGCAATAGACAACCAGATAGTTGCCGATGCTGCCGTTGGTAATGAACATTTTGCTGCCGGTAATTATAAACTCATTCCCTCTTCTTTCTGCAGTAGTTGCGACTGAGAGCACGTCACTTCCGGCGTCTGGCTCAGTTATAGCGATACCCATGATCGTCTCCCCCCTTGCCAGCGGAGGAAGGAAGGTCTTTTTCTGCTTTTCGCTGCCGAACATCAGGATCACTTCAGAGCCAACGGCAACTGAATTCATGCATTGACCGCAGCCTGGATCTACCCGAAAGAACTCTTCGGCTATGCAGCACTGTTCAGTGACTCCATAACCCGCACCACCATATTCCTCAGGAATAAAGCAACCTATCAGGCCCAATTCACATGCCTTTTTCCAGAGTTCAAACGGAAATTCCTCTTTTTCATCAATCCTACCAGCTATCTCCGGAAATTCTTTTTCAGCAAAATCGCGGGCTGCTGTTCTTATGTCTTGCTGCTCTTTTGTGAATTGGAAGTCCATATTTTGGCTCACTCGCGGTCGGATAAGTGCATTCCCGCTCTTACACAATGCTGAAAAGCGTTGCACCGAATGCCTTATTGAATTGCTGCCAAGAAAACGTGCAACCTCGCTATTCCCCGCCAGCCGATTGATTTCACGATCCTTTGCTGACTGCACTTATCGAGCGAATAAATGAGATCCCTGTTTTCTTAGGCTATCAAATTACGTCTGCATTGGCTTCCCTTTAGAGGTTTTGCACAGCCAAGGCCACCAAGATAAATCTCGTAGATGAGGTCTCCCAACTCCTTGGGCTTTGCTTTCCCGTCCGGGTCAAACCACACATACGGTAAAGTGACCATCCCCAGCAGAGCGTAGGTAGCCAACATCACCTTTCTGTAGCTTTTCCTCCTCCCTTCCATCAAAGGCTTGACAAGGGATCTTAGAATCTCCCTGTATTCTCTTTCCATATCTTTGATGATGCCTAAATAATTTGAGGGAAGATTCGCTCTCTCCAGGAGAGCTAAGCGAGACTCAGCCTGGTTCTTTTCGTAATTTTGTAGATGGTGATGAATAAACACGTAGATCCTGTCATACGGTGTCCCGCAAACCTCAAGCTTTTTTTTCAGCGCTCGCAAAGTGCAATCGATATAGCGATACAGTATCAGGAAAAGCAGTTCTTCCTTTTTCGAAAAATAGTGAAAGACGCCGCCTTTAGTCATGCCGGCCGCTTGGGCAACATCTCCCAAGGTGGCAGCCAAGTATCCCTTCTCATCAAAAATCCGGGCGGCAACTTTGCATATTTCGGCGACCGTTTCCTTTCCTTTTTCGGTAAACTTCTCAAACTTTTTCAACTCTCGTTTCATTATCTTAGGGCCAAGATTCCATATTGGATCTAGAGAGCGAAAAGGATATGATAACGCAGAGAAGCCTGGAGACCGGCCAGCTGGTATCTTAGTGCCATTTATTTTTCTGTGTGTCAAGAAGAAATGTGGGTATTGAGAAGAAAGGGATTCTCTCCGCACGCCATTTTTCAGATGTGGGTGAGGAAAACCCGAGAGCCCGATAGAACCGCAGCATCTCTTCCGGCCTCACCGTGGGTATAGCCACGAGATCGAACGCGATGATGCTCATGGAAGCGGCCTACCTATTCAGTGATTGGAAATATTTCAAATAATGTGAGATATCATGGAAAAATATCCATTGTATGGATGAAGACTCGATTTCCTTTGCTGAATTTAAGTGCTATAAGGCCTAAAAAACACGTTTAAGTCAATAGTAGGAATATGACCAGGCTCAACCAGGATAGATATTGGATATTCGGACAGTACGATAAAGGATTGGGAGCCCGGCACAAAATATAAGGGAAAAAGCAGAAAATGACCGAACACCCAACAAATTTAGTCAACAAAAATGTCGCCCTGATGATAGCGGGTATGAGTTCTTTCCTTACCCCTTTTACGGCATCCTCAGTGAATATTGCACTTCCCTCGATCGGCGGCGAGCTTCTGCTGAACGCGTTGGAATTGAGCTGGGTGGCTACTGCCTATCTGCTTGCAGCCGCAATTCTCCTCGTGCCCTTCGGCCGCATTGCCGATATCCACGGAAGGAAAAGGATTTTTTTGTTCGGTATGACTTTCGATGCTGTGGCATCTCTCATGTGTGCTATTTCCCATTCGGGTACTTGGCTTATTGTCTTTCGCGCCATGCAGGGGCTCGGTGGCGCGATGATATTTGGCACAGGGATCGCGATTTTGACCTCAGTCTTTCCCGCACAGGGGCGAGGCAGGGCATTGGGGATAAATGTGGCGGCAGTTTACACCGGTCTGTCTGCAGGGCCGCTTATCGGTGGCTTTCTAACCGAACGCCTGGGCTGGCGGAGTATTTTCATTCTGAATGCGTTCCTGGGCTTAATAGTCATTGTTGCAGTACTCTGGAAGCTGAAGGGAGAATGGGCCGGAGCTAAGGGAGAAAAGTTTGATTATAACGGTGCGATAATCTATAGCTTGGCCATGGTCACCATAATGTATGGGTTTTCCGTGTTACCGGACTTAAAAGGAGGTGGGCTAATCTTAATCGGTGTATGTGGGGTTGCCGCATTCGTTAGATGGGAACTGAAGATTGAACAACCCGTGCTTAGTATCGGCCTTTTCAGGGATAATTCTGTCTTTAGGTTCTCGAATCTGGCAGCCCTGATCAACTACAGCGCCACATTTGCCGTTACGTTCCTCTTGAGTCTTTACCTGCAATACATCAAAGGCTTTACACCCGAGCATGCCGGCCTGATATTGGCGATCCAGCCCATTTTCCAGATTATCTGCTCACCAATTGCCGGCAACCTCTCTGATAGAATTGAGCCGCGTATTCTGGCTTCTGCCGGGATGGCCGTAACGGCTGCGGGTCTTGTCCTGCTGACTTTTCTCAGTAGCAGCACTAAGCTGGTATTCATTATGTTCACTTTAGCCATCCTGGGGTTTGGGTTTGGTTTTTTCTCTTCACCAAATATCAACGCGGTGATGTCCTCCGTGGAGAAAAAATTCTATGGAGTTGCATCAGGCATGTTAGGCACGATGAGACTGACTGGGCAGATGTTCAGCATGGGGATGACTTTACTGCTCTTTGCCCTGTATATAGGGAGGGTGCAAATAACGCCGGAAAACTACCAACTGTTCTTAACATCTATGAAAACAGCATTTACAATCTCGGCGCTTCTTTGCTTTGGGGGCATTTTTGCGTCCATCGCCAGAGGCAGAACGCATGGGTAACGTTGTTTTGAGGCTAGTCGATCAAAATGTCTCTAAGTTGCAGTCTTTTTCTGGCTTCCGGTGATTCTGCAGGATATCCTAGCGGGAGAAGTGCGACAACATAAATGCTGTCATCCCATTCGAACATTTCTCTTACCCTTTGTTCATCAATCAAGCGTATCCAGCAACTTCCAAGTCCAAAATCCAGGGCTCTTAGCACTATATGTTCAATTGCAATTGCAACATTTGCAGCAATGCGAGGACCGAGCTCGTCACGTTCAACGGTTTTTAGTCTCTCGGCTTTATGCTCAAGGATGGTGACAATCCTGTCTTCAATTGCCGCGATCTTTCCGAGATCTTGTGCACCAGATACGGTTCCATCAAGATAGCCTTGAATATCAGCACAGCAGACGATAACAATTGGCGCGGTAGCGATAAAAGCTTGATCATAGGCTGCCTGAGCCAGCTTTGCTTTGATGTCAGGTTTTTCAACAATCTTGAATCGCCATGGCTGTGCGTTGCATCCTGATGGTGCCAACCTCGCGGCATTCAGTAATTCGGTGATATAATCCTCTGGGATTGGCTTCGCTTTAAACTTACGTATACTGCGTCTTCTCTCTATAGCTTCTTTAGTTGTAAGCATGCATATTTCCTTCTTTGGCTGTGATTCCAACGGATGGTGCGTCAGCCGCGCTAGCCCTTCCCGATCTCTCCCGCAGACCCCCGGGGAGCATCCAGCGAATCAAATGGCATAATCGTTACGGATTCTACTTCTTCTCCAACTTCCCCGGGAAGTGATTGAGTACGCTTGAATCCACGGATGATCACTGCGTGGAGAGCGCCGGGTATTTCATGACCCGCCTCCCTTCGCATAGACCTATCGTATGCAACAGCAATGCGGTGCTGTCAAATGAATTATGGAAGGACGGTTCTCTGTATCTTGTGTTCTTCGTTGACACACAAGGGCAAATTCCGTATACTGCGCCTCACCAAAAAGGGGTTCTTTTCACCTCACTCCTCCGGCTGCTGCGGAGTCTTATGACGGCATTGCCCTAGCCATAAATCCGCACCGCGCCTTGGCCAATCAGGAACCGGGCGCTCTAGCGCTTCTGGTTTTACTACTGGGAGCATCAAATTGTTTGCGTGGTATAACTACGCGGGGCATGGGGGTTTTCTGAAGTGACTGGCGGGAGGCCGCTGTCCTTTTCGTGACTTATCCGTGGGGGAAGCCGCAACTCCGCCGCAGGCGGAGAATGCGGAGGGGGCAGAACTCCCCCATGGATAAGTCACTGAAAA
>JAHECH010000612.1 GCA_024641835.1 Deltaproteobacteria bacterium | reverse complement strand
TCCTTGCTGTAGCTAATGTGGTACAAAGAGGGAACATAAAGAGACTTGACCTCTCTGGCAAGGATCCTGAGAAATTCCGGCCGACGCGCCCGCCCGGTTTGAGTTCTGAGAAGAGATTGATGAATCCATCCAGGACCACCTCTGCTTCCCCCAGCAGAAAAAAATCGATGAAAGAGGCGAGAGGCTCCGGATTGAGGAAGGTATTGATTCCGCCTGCCATGATCAAGGGATGAGCTTCATCCCTCTCTTGGGATAAATACGGGATTCTGCTCAAACGGAGGATCTTCAGAATGTTGGGATAATCGTTTTCAAAAGAAAGGGAAAAAGCGATAAGATCAAACTTGATGAGGGGGGAAAGGGACTCCATGGAAAGGAGCCCCTTTCCCCGTTCCCCACGGAGGGACATCTCTTCGCTATCCGGAAGAAAGACACGTTCCGCGACAACATCTTCTCTCTCGTTGAGAAGCTTGTAGACTGACAAAAATCCCAGGTTGGACATGCCGATGCGGTAATGATTGGGGTAGGCAAGGGCTACGGTTATCCTCCCACCCCAGTCTTTTGTCATAGCCCCCTTTTCCTTGGCTAGACGGCCGTGGTAGAGGGAAATGAGCTTTTCAGGCATGTCTTCAACCCCGTGGGGCTTCCGTCAATCAGCCTTCGCCCTGAGAAAGGTAGGATAATCCAGGCTGTCCTTGAAAAATCCTCGCTTGAAGAAGCTCTTCTTCGCTTCTTCCCTGTGGATCGTATAGGATTCCTTGTTGATCCTCTGGAACGTGGGGACCTCCAGGTTCTCCCCGGTCTTTGCCCTGACTGTCCACGGATCCTGCGCTTCTTCAGGCGTCACGTCTCTCAGCTTCACCACCTTGTTGTTCAGCTCTTTGTCGATGCCTGTGGCTATAACCGTTATCCGCACCTCGTCTGCCATGGCATCATCAAAGACCACACCCCAGAAAATCTCCGCCTCGCTGTCCACCTCTCCTTTGATATGGGAGGAGGCTTGATCGACCTCTTCCATGGTGATGTCATGAGGGCCGGTAATGTTCATGAGCAGGCCCTTCGCACCATGGATGGAGATGTCTTCGAGGAGGGGGCTGTTGATCGCTTGCTTGGCTGCCTCGACGGCCCTGCTTTCTCCGCTTGCCCTTCCTGTTCCCATAATCGCTGTCCCCATCTGCTCCATCACCTTCTTCACATCGGCAAAGTCAAGATTGATGAAGCCGCTGCTCATGATCAGGTCAGAAATCCCCTTCACTGCATTGAGGAGGACCTCGTCAGCCCGGACGATGAGTTCCTTGAACGTGGTGTTCTTGTTCCCTAAGGACTTGAGCCGCTCGTTGGGGACGATGATCAGGGTGTCCACTTCTTTCTTGAGTTTGTCTACCCCTTCCAACGCCCTTCTCATTCTCCTGTCCCCTTCGAACTGGAAAGGCTTTGTCACCACGGCGACGGTAAGAGCACCACTCTGTTTGCATTCCCTGGCAAGCACAGGAGCAGCGCCTGTCCCGGTTCCTCCCCCCATGCCAGCAGTGATAAAAACCATGTCTGATCCAGTGATACACTCTTTGACTTCGTTGATACTCTCTTCGGCAGCCAGCCTGCCGATCTCTGGGTCAGCTCCTGCGCCAAGCCCTTTGGTTACAGAAGCACCCAGCTGAATTTTCGCAGCGCAAAGGGATCGCTCCAGATCCTGGCTATCCGTGTTGGCTGTGATAAACTCAACCCCTTGGAGCTTGGCGGCAATCATGTTGTTGATCGCATTGCCTCCTCCCCCTCCAATGCCTATCACCTTGATTCTGGCAGTATACTTTTCTTTTTCTTGCACGAATTGAAATTTCATACGCGTCCCTCCTCTTTCACCCCTTAGGGTGTCTTAAATGACATCTTTGAACCACTTTTTCATTCTTTCCATGACGCGGCCAAAGATGTTGGTATCCCTGATTCTAAACTTCTTTCCTTCCTTGACCCTCCTGGCCCCATAGAGCACCAAGCCGACAGCGGTGGCATACATGGGCTTGTTCACGATCTCCACCAGGCCTTTGATCCCCTGGGGATATCCGGGCCGGGCCGGTACATTGAATATTTGCTCTGCGATCTCCGGAACACCCGGCAGTTCAGCAGATCCTCCTGTGATCACCACGCCTGAATTGATCATGTTCTCATACCCAGCCCTTACCAGCTCGCCGTAAATAAGAGTGAATATCTCCTCGACGCGGGGCTCCAGCACTTCACCCAGAATCTGCCTTGACAGGACCCTCGGTTTTCTCCCTCCCACACCAGGAACCTCGATCGTCTCGTCCCTGCCGATCATGGAAGAGAGGGCACATCCGTATTTAATCTTGATCTTTTCAGCCTCTGCTTTGGGAGTCCGCAGGCCAATGGAGATATCGTATGTGAGGTTGTCCCCTCCCAGGGCGAGAACAGAGGTGTGTTTAATGGTGCCTCTGCAGAAAACGGCCAGGTCTGTGGTTCCTCCCCCGAAATCCAGCAAAGCAACTCCCAGATTTCGCTCTTCTTCAGTGAGAACCGCTTCACTGGACGCGAGAGATTCCAGGACGATATCGCAGACGTCCAAGCCTGCCCGGTTTGCACACTTGATGATGTTCTGCGCGGAGGTCACAGCACCGGTCACGATGTGGATCTTTGCTTCCAGCCGCACCCCTGACATCCCCAGGGGATCGATGATGCCGTCCTGATCATCCACGATGAATTCCTGAGTCAGTACATGGATGACTTCGCGGTCCATGGGGATGGCGACTGCGCTCGCCGCTTCGATAACCCTCTCGATATCCTTCTTGGTCACCTCCCGGTCTTTGAGAGCGATCACGCCATGGCTGTTGAAGCCCTTAATATGGCCACCTGCAATGCCCGCATAGACGGAGCTGATTTCACAGCCCGCCATGGTTTCCGCTTCCTCGATCGCTTCTTTGATGGATTCCACGGTTCTTTCAATGTTCACCACCACCCCTTTTCTCAACCCATCAGAGGGGTGGCTGCCGATGCCGATGATTTCAATGCCGTCTGGATGCAGCTCGCCCACCACCGCGCACATCTTGGTTGTTCCTATGTCCAGCCCAACAATAATCTCTCCAGCCATGCTCAAATCCTCACAGGACAGCTTTCGGTATCAGCTTTTCTTGAAAACCACGACAGCCCCCTCGGTGTAGTTGAGGTCTATGGAACTCACCATATGGATACGGCCGGTGCTGTTCAAATAGTTCACAACCTTCTTGAGATCCTCCATTCTTCCTGCCAGGTCACTTCCTCGGATTTTGATGCTTGCAGGCAAGTAGGGAAAATAGAGCACCACGTCCCCATCCTTTCTCACGTGAACTTCGGAAAGGTTCTTCCTGGACCACGGATCCTTCTCTGCATCGAGGGTTTTTAGCACCTCCACTGCGATCCCAATGAGCTTCGGACTATCCTCCCCATCCTTTGTAATCCCTGTGATCACGGGAAAGTCTGTTTCATCGCCGGGATCCAAGGCTTTGAAAATCTTGCCCCGTTGGTTCATGTAATAGAGCTTGTCCATGGCCACAATGGCCCAGGGGTCCTCCTTTTCCGCCCGGATCATCAGGGTGTGGGGAAAATGTTTCTCCAGATTCACT
>JAHECH010000039.1 GCA_024641835.1 Deltaproteobacteria bacterium | reverse complement strand
TGGGGGAGTTCTGCCCCCTCCGCATTCCCTTCGACAGGCTCAGGGCTGCGGCTTCCCCCACGGATAAGTCACGAAAAGGACGGCGGCCTCCCGCCAGTCACTTCAGAAAACCCCCATGCCCTGCGTACTTATGCGGCGCAAACAATTTGATGCTCCCAGTAGTAAGACTCGTAGACAAGGCCATTCCTGTCATGAGATACTGCGGGGCAGCGGTAGAGCCCTTCGATCTCCCCTTGTGAAAGTGGCTTTTAGCCGTAAGTGGGGAAAAACGAAAATGAAGGGCAGGGGATTTCCATATGGGCGATCCGCAGGAACTCAAAATAGGATGCTGTGGGTTTGCTGTGTCGCAAAAGCAATATTTCAAACTTTTCAGTGTTGTCGAGGTTCAGAGCACATTTTACCAGCTTCCTGAGGTGCGCACTGCCGAGAAATGGCGCCTCAATGCGCCTCCCGGCTTTGAGTTCGCCATGAAGGCATGGCAGCTGATTACTCATGAGCCTTGGAGCCCTACGTATCGCCGTCTCAAGGAAAGGATTGATCAAACAAAACATGCTCAGTACGGCCGTTTCCAGACCACGCCCCAAGTGCTGGATGCCTGGAATAGGACATTCCTGTTCGCACAGGCTCTGGGGGCAAGCGTTATCGTGTTTCAGTGTCCGGCAAGTTTCCGACCAAGCAAAGAAAACGTGAATCACATGGAAGAGTTCTTTGGGCGAGCGGACAGGGCCGGTTTTCGATTTGCCTGGGAACCCCGAGGGGAATGGCCGGAAGATCTGGTTTTTCGCCTCTGTGAGGATCTTGATCTGATTCATTGCGTGGACCCCTTCAAGAAAAGGACGCTTTATGGAGAACCCCAATACTTCCGGCTCCATGGGGTCATGGGGTATGATTACTCATATACGGATGAAGATCTTGTGAGTCTCAGTGCCTGGGTTAAAGGTAAGCCCAGTTATGTGCTCTTCAACAATAACACCATGAAAGAGGACGCAATTAAGTTTATGAAGCTGAAGGAATGTCTGCATGCTCTCCCTTGAAGCATTCCAGAAGGCATATGAAACGGATATCTCTGAAGTGGTCATCCGTGGACAGCGATTTCGCCTGTTTGTCCCAAGCACCATCGATCGCTTTATAGATGAGGACGACGTGTTCCACCGCTTTCCCCTTTGGTCCAAAATTTGGGAGGCATCGTTGGTTCTGGCTGATGAACTTGCGAGCATGACGGTCCATCCCGGGAAGACTTTTCTGGAGATCGGATCCGGGCTCGGGCTCGTAGGGGTGGTTGCAGCATCTTTTGGCCATAACGTCACCCTGAGCGAATACGATCCCCATGCCCTCGCGTTTGCCTGGGCCAATGCCCAGCTCAACGGGTGCTCGAGCGTGAGGATTGTGTCCTTGGACTGGAACAAGCCTGAGCTGAATGGCATGTTTGATTTCATTGTAGGGTCTGAGGTGATTTATCATGAGAGGGATTTTGAGCCCCTTCAGGCGATGTTTCGAAAATTCTTGGAACCTGGAGGCGAGGTGATTCTTTGTGCTGAGATGAGAAAAACGAACATGGCATTTTTCGGTCTCATGCAGGAAAGCTATGCGATAAAACCTCGGGAAAAAACTCTGCGGGCTGCAGGAAAAAACATTTCGGTCATCCTCTGCAATATGACCCCTAGGCTAGCATAGCAAAGCAATCCCGCGACGAGGGATAGATGCTTTACACGAAGGCTCAGGAGAGGGAAGGACAGCGTCCAGTCATGCCTGGCCGAGAAGGGCGAGAAGTTCTTGCCAGTGTGAGATTCTTGGAACCCCGCCATCGGGCGTGCCTGTGCGAGGCGATAGGATGCCGGCAGCGAAGGGAATCTCGTGGTCACGGACAAAGGTAAACCAGATGGGTTGAATCCCCGCGCTGTGGGCTCCGATGATGTCGGGCTCCAGATCATCTCCAATGTAAATGAGCTCCTCTTTTTCAATTTCCAGTCCATCCACGAGCTTCTGAAACACCAGGGGGCTGGGCTTACGAAAACCCAGCTCGCCCGATATGAGAATGACGTCAAAGAAAGGCTCAAGCCCGAGTTGTTCTATGATCTTTCGTGCTGCAGGCCCGTGGGTAAAGTTGGTAAGCATTCCAAGGCGAAAGCTTTCCTTCACTCTGCCTAACATTTCTGTGGCTCCTGGAATGATACGACTGTAATCATAAAAAGCCGAGAAATAGCCCTCCACCGCCTCTGCAATACGCGGATCCTCCGGCGAAACGCGGTACCCACAGGTCTCCAGAGCCGCGCTGATCCAGAAGCGATTGTGGGTCTCTCTACCATCTTTGCGACACTCTTCGAGATGCTGTACCGCCGCCTCTCGATGAGCTTTGTTGAACCGTTCTCCTTCAATAGCGAAACCATTCTGCTTCAGCGCGAAGACAAGTCTTTCATTCGCCTGCTGCATCGTTTGAGGTTCCACCGTGATGAGGGTGTTGAATAGATCGAAACCAATGGCTCTCAGATGTTCCATGGCATTCAAAGAAAGGACCTTCAAGGTGAATATAGAAGCGACGTGGCCAGAGAGGCGGGTTCAAACAAGGAGTAAGGTCATCCACCTGATGAAAGAATGGTCTTGAAGATGGACGACCTTACACAAGCATGAACTGCGGGATCCTCCCTGGAAAGGAGGTTCGAATTCAGGTTAAGAGCCTTTTTTGGCCGCAGGTTGTTGAGCGGGGGTCTCCTTCTGGTCCGATCCCTGGGGCGGGGACTCGAGTAACCTGATTCTGTCCTCATATAGGACGACCTGATTCTTTTCTTTCAAATCCTTGATCAAGGCGCCATAGGCTTTTGACGCTTCCAGGGCCTCCAACCTAGATTTTGCTCTTCTGATTTCCTCCTCAGGAGCAAGCTCCTGCTTCTTGACGAATTCCGTTACCTTGATGATATGCCAGCCCGTGGGAGACTTAAAAGGCTTGGAGATTTGGCCCGGTTTCATGGTGAAAGCCACATCCGCAAGGTCTTTATATTGCTTCCGTGTCACGAAGCCGAGATCGCCACCGTTCTTCGAACTCGGATGAACGCTTTTCGCCTTGGCCAGCTGCGCAAAATCCTTCCCCGCCCTAAGGCCTTTGTAAATGCCATCAATGTCCTTCTCTTTGTCCGGCCCGACTTCGATGAGGCTAATGCGAACTCTGTCAGGCTGGATGAACTCTTCTTCATGCTCCTGAAAATATTTCTTGGCTTCTGCATCAGAGATGGGCTTCTGGTTTTCCTTCAGGGCTTGAAGCAGGGTGTTTCTATAAAGGCTTCTGGTGAACTCCTCGACTTTTGAGATCATGATAGGGTCCTTGGTCCACCCACGGGCCTCAGCCTCTTTCTCAATCAACATGTTTTCCACCTGCTGGTTCACGATATACCTGCGGCCGGGTTCTGTTTCAGCAAGCTTAGGTGAAAATCTTAGTAGCTGCTTCTCGTAGTCAGCGAGCTTGATATATCTGTCACCCACCTTGGCTAGCGCGTCAGTAGGGGCGCCCTCGGAGGCCTTTGGTTTTGCGACTTCTTGGGATGGCTTCGCAGGCTCTTTAGCAGCTTTCTTCTCTTCTTTCGAAGAATTGCATGCACCGAATATCATCACCAGACCGAAAAGCAGTATGATTGACCATTTCATTCTCATTTTGGATACCTCCTATCAATCCAATTTCCCGAAAGGACAGGGAAATCAAATCATTGCCCGGCACTGTTTCAGGAGAATCCCTCCGGGAAAAAGTGAGCTCTCCGAAGGAGAAACGGAAAGGCATCTCACCGGGATGACGAGATGCCTTTGGTGTCCATGATGCTGAGATTCAGCTTGATCTCTGGTCGCCCCAGAGATCTGGTTTGGTGCTCAGGTTCAAGAGTTGCCCGGCGAACGAAAATAGGCTTCTCACCTATTGGCCATAAAGCCCTTGACAAAAGCCTCGGCTCCTGCCTTCATAGCTCCGATCAATTTCACGATTCAGTTCCAACAGCGGAATCCTGACTCCTCAGCTGGCGAAGATTCTAACTCTCAAAAGGATAGAAAATATTATCCGCTACCCGGCGATCTAAAAAATTACTATATCCTTATTTTGTGTTAAAGTCAATAATCAGCTCTAGCTTAGAGTAAATATAGCATATATGATCGACATGAATGCGGGTGTCACCTCTTCCAAGGGCCCTGGGCATCAGGGGGCGTTGGTCAGAGTTCTTCATGGCGAGTTATCACGGGGTTGTTAATGGACTCGAATGGTGAGACAATGTAAAGGGGTCGGGATAAGGTAAGATGTTTCATGGAGTTGGCTCTACCAAGGCAAAGGAGGTTCTGAGGTATGTTCAGAGTGTTTCTGAGAACAGATAACAGTCCAGCCCAGCTTTTCATAAGACTCGCCCTGGGAGTAGTCATCTTTCCCCATGGTGCCCAGAAAGTCTTTGGCTGGTTTGGCGGCCAAGGCATGCAAAAGACACTCGAAGCGTTTGCATCGATGGGTTTCCCTGCCTGGTCTACTGCCTGCCTGATGGTCGTAGAAACCCTTGGTGCCGTCTTGCTTGTGGGAGGATTCCTGACGCGGCTCTGGGCGCTTGGGATTGGGGTGAGCCTGAGCATATGCATGTACCTCTATCATTTGCAAAACGGGTTTTTCATGAATTGGTTGGGCCAACAAAAAGGAGAGGGGTTCGAGTATCACCTTCTCGTGCTAGGCATCTGCTTGGCCCTGCTGATCAGGGGAGGGGGAGCATTATCGGTGGACCGGAGCCTTGCGCAAGAAACGAACCGGTATCGATACTAATTGAGACGCATAGACTATCTTCACGATCCCCCTTATCTTTTTTCTCTGTCCTTTCTGGAAAGCAGAACAGGAGAAATATGGCGAAGGGCTAGTGTCGCGTCTCAGAAATTCATCGATTTAGTGGAACAAGGGTATTGACGCTCGGCTATGGAAAACCTCATCCATGCACTCAGGCCGGACTACATCATTTACGCGGGGGCCATCGGCCTTTCCCTTGGATGTCTCTTTTTGCTTGTCTTTCTCTACAGGCGCATCCAGTGGTTGATTCGGGTGATTGCCAGAAAGACGACAGGTTCCCCGGGACTGCTGAGAAGCCTTCGCAACCTTGTCCTCATCGCCCTCTGGACTTGCGGGTTTGGAATGCTACTCTTTATGGGGTTCTTTCTCCGAACGTATCATGTATTTACCTATGAAAAGCCGGTCGCTGAAGTCGTGGTTGAGCCCCTGGGGACCGAGAAAGCAGGCCGGATCACACTGGTAGTGTTTTCGCCGCCCAGCATGAGACAATTCGTGGTTCAGGGGGACCAGTGGATGATCGAGGCGGATATCGTAAAGTGGGACAACTGGCTCTACCTCCTGGGCTTGGAGAACCGTTACAGGCTCACGCGTTTGCGTGGTCGCTATATCAAGAAAGCGGAGGAGATTAGCCAAAAGCAGACCGTTTATTCCCTGGTGAAGGACGAAGAACATCCTTTGTGGAAGGTTCTTTACGAGTATGGTGAGTGGTTTCCTCTCGTGAACACAGTCTATGGCAACGCGGTGTTCCAGTCACTGGGGAACACAAAACAGTACCAGATCACCATCGGAACCACAGGGCTTTTGGCCAGGGAAAAGCGGTGAACGCGCCTATCCCTGATAGGCTCTCCCATAAAACTCACGATGCACTTTGTGGTAATGCAGATTTTCTTTCCTGTGAGGGGGCTTGGTCTCGCCAGGGTATCCCACAGCGATCATGGCCTCCACTATCAGTCCTGCGGGGATTCCCAGGAGTTTAGAGATATACGCTTCGGATGATACGGTTTCATTATGCATTCTCTCTCTAATTTGAATCCAGCAGCTCCCAAGCCCTAAAGACCCGGCAGTGAAGTGTACAACGATGGAAGCGATGGAAGCATCTTCAACCCAGACATTGCTCTTCGAAGGGTCAGCGCATACGATGATGGCCAGGGGCGCGTTTTTCAGGAACCCGGAACCAAGGGTTTTTGCGAAGGAGAGCTTTTCCAGAAGACCTCGGTCTGTCACGACGATGAACTCCCAGGGACTGCTCGCCATGGATGAGGGGGATCGAAGGGCTGCTTCGACGAGGAGGTCTATTTTCTCAGGCTCCACGGGTTTGTCGAGATACTTCCTGATGCTTCTCCTTTCTTGGATGAGAGAAAGAAACATGGCATTCATCTCCTTGTTTTTTTCCCCGGGAGTGTACAACTTTTTTGTAAAATGAGGAACATGAAATCTGAGAAGGACTTTGGATTCCTCTGAAATTGAACTTTTTGACGTGAAAAAGCCAGAATGCCCCGCTCGGAAGAGCGGGGATGAATGGCCATGGGGCTTCAGGTCAGATAGTCAGTAAGCTAGATTGGCTTTTTCTATAGAAGAAGCCCCGTGCGGAAGCACGGGGTTCTTCACGTTGTCGAGGAAGGCGAAAATGGATCTGGAAGAAGCGATCACCACAGCCATGGATTATGAGACCAGGATTCGTGACATTTACAGGGAAGCGGCCGAAGACATGGCCGTCCTGGTGGCAAAGAACTTCTTGAAAGCCATGGGAGACGATGAGCAGCATCACCTGGACTACCTGGCGGAGAGGCTCCAAGCATGGCGCAAGACAGGGCAATTAAAGGTGGAAAAACTGGAGACGGCGATCCCTTCAGAAGAATGGATGGCTCTGCAAATGACGAAATTCAAAGGAGAAATCAGCAAGAAAACTTTGGGCGATCAAAAGAGGACTCTGAGCAGAGCCCTCAAGGTAGAAGTTGAGACCAGCAATTTTTACAAGAGAATGGTGGAGGAGATGGCTGAAGAAGGGCAGAAGATGTTCGCCCAATTTCTGGACATCGAAGACAGGCACATCCACGCTGTGCAGATGCAACTGGACTACGTGACAAAGACAGGGTACTGGTTTGATTTCAAGGAGTTTGACATGGAGTAGGGTCGGCTGGAGCCGCTGACCCTCTCTGGGAACGTTCATGGAGGAGAGAAAAGCGTTCATGGCGAAAGTATCCTTGCTCCAATGCAAAGAGTATTCTGCCTTCATGCTGAAAGAAAAAATGTTTCAAGGTCTTTCTGCAATCGGCCTTGAACCATCCATTTTCAGAGGGAAAAAGGTCATCATCAAACCTAACCTGCTCAACGCGAGCGCGGCGGAAAAGGCGGTGGTCACCCATCCGGAATTTTTCCGGAGTGTGGTTCAAATCGTCAAGTCGAGCGGGGGCACTCCCGTCATGGCAGAGTCACCCGCTTTCCAGTCCCTGAGCAAAGTGATGAACAGAACGGGCTATGATCGGATCGTGGCTGAAGAAGGGTGCGAGGTGGCTGACCCAAAGGCGACGGCGGTTCTATTTTGCGATGGACAGGGCAAATACAAGAGATTTGAACTCTCAAAAGCGCTCTTCGATGCAGACATCGTGATCAATCTACCGAAATTCAAAACCCACAGCCTGACGTATATCACCGGCGCTGTGAAGAATCTATTCGGCTTCATCTATGGGCTGAACAAGTCCCAGTGGCATGTGAGAGCACGAACCAATGAAGAATTCTCCAGCCTTCTCCTTGACCTGTATGAAAGCCTCATCAAAGGCTTTGAGAAGCCAAAGCAGTTCATTCACATCATGGACGCTATTGTCGGGTTGGAAGGCGAAGGGCCGGGCGCATCGGGTCGTCCGAGGAGGATCGGTGCCCTGCTGGTGAGTGAGGATGCGGTGGCCCTGGACTGCGTTGCCGTTCAGCTCGTAGGCCTGCAAAGAAACAAGGCGAGATCCGTTGTTCTTGGCGAGGAGAGGGGGCTTGGAGCGGGCTCTCTTGAGAGAATCGATATCCGCGGTTCAATGCTTGATGATTTTCAGGTCCGCGATTATGTTCCAAGCAAATCAAACGGCGGCCATCCTGTGTACCGATGGCCGCTGAACACGAATTTCTTCAGGAACCTGATCCTTGAAAAGCCGGTTCCAACGAGAGAGCGCTGTACGCTGTGTTATCAGTGTAAGGCGATCTGCCCAGGCAGGGCCATTAGTGAATCGCAGGGGGACACAGGGGTGCCCCTTTACAATCATGAGAAATGCATCCGATGTTACTGCTGCATGGAGATCTGTCCTGAATCCGCGATCAGCCTCAAAAGAGGAAAGCTCCAGTGGGTTCTTGACCTTACTGAGAAGCGACGCGGAGACAGGTTCTAGCAGGGGCTTTTTCAGCAACCTGCTAGAGTCCCGGTTCAGGTTTTCTTTGGAAAGGGCCTCTGAAAAGGCTGCGCAACCGGCCAAAGAGGGGTGAGCAGAGGGAATGGAATTTTGCCGGAGAGCATAAAGACCATTCTGATCGGCCTTGGCATCCTGGCGATGGGCGGAACTGTGCTCGTATATGGATTTCCCGGGCTGATCCTTGACTGGGCAAAATGGTTCCTCCGCTGGCAGGCGGGGCTGACAAGGAAAGTAATCCAGGTGGATGATCACCGATGGGTTTATCTCCAGGGAGGGAAAGGCGAGCCCATTCTTCTCGTTCATGGCTTCGGCGGGGAAAAACACCAGTGGGGCTTTTTCCTTAAAGCCTTGAGTTCCTCTCATGAGCTGATTATTCCTGATCTGCCGGGTTTTGGTGAAAGCTCTCAGATCGATTCCGCGATCTATGATATCCCGAACCAGGTTCACCGCCTGAATCGATTTGTAGAGGCCTTGGGGCTCCAATCATTCCACTTGCTGGGGGTCTCCATGGGAGCAACCATTTCCGGCTACTATGCAAGCGAATATCCCGGCAAGGTGAAGAGCCTTGGCCTTATGAGCGCTGCGGGCGTCCGGTCAAGAGTGGAGAGTACCGTATGGAAGAGGTACAGGGAGGAGGGACAAATCCTCCTTATCTATAAAACGGAAACTGAACTGGAAGAACTCCTGTCTGTCCTGTTCTTTAAGCCACCCCCGGTGCCCAGGCCTTTCAAACGGCATCTTGCTCAAAAGGGAAAAGTCCACTACTCCTTCTATGAGAAGATCCTGAGGGACATGGAAAAAGGAGGGGAGGACCTCTTGGAAGGCAGGCTGGCCAGAGTGAAGGCGAGAACCCTCATCATCTGGGGCGCCAATGACGAGATTACGCATGTGTCCTCTGTGGAGAAATTTGAAAGGGAGTTGAGGGGCTGCAGGACAATAATTCTGGAAGACTGCGGCCATGTACCCTATTTTGAGCAGGGGAAAAAGACGATTAAGGTTTACAGGGATTTCCTGTCATCGTTACCAAAGCAAGGAAAGGATCAATGAAGTCCTACGATCTGATTGCCATTGGAACCGGTTCTGCCATGAACATTGTGGAGGCTGTGCTGCAGAGCGAGCCGGATAAGAAGGCGGCGGTTATCGACAAGGACGAGCCGGGCGGGATCTGTCTCACGAGAGGATGCATACCGACGAAAATCCTGGTTTATCCCGCTGAGCTTGTCCGGATCGTGGAACATGCTCGCGAGTTGGGCATCCACACTGGCATCAAACAGGTCGATTTTCAGGGCATCATGGATCGGATGCGCTCTATCCTGCGAAGAGATACTGGAGAAATCAGGGAAAGCCTAAAGGGGGCCAAAAACATCGACTACTATCATGCAGCAGCGGAGTTCATCGCCCCTTACCAGCTCAAAGTGCAGGATGAGATCATCACTTCCAAAATGATATTCCTGTGCCTCGGCTCAAAGCCCCTTATTCCTCAGGTCAAAGGTCTCCCAGGCGTTCCTTATCATACCAGCGATACCATCCTGGGTATCCAACAACTACCCCGCATTCTCGCGATCCTTGGTGGGGGCTATGTCGCGGCAGAGTATGCCCATTTTTTCTCGGCCATGGGTTCCAACGTAACCGTGATCGGAAGAAATCGTCGCTTTCTCCCGGCTGAGGAGCCTGAGGTATCGGAGCTGGCTCAAAAAGAGATGTCCCGTCACATGACCATCCTCACGAACCACGAGGTGATCGAAGTAGCGCTTTCAAAAAAGGGGAAGAAAACCGTCCTTGCCCGAGACCGCGGCACAGGAGAGGCCAAGAACGTCATGGCGGATGAGATTCTCGTGGCCGCGGGCAGGGCCTCCAATACGGATATTCTCCATCCTGAAAAAGGGGGCATCAAGGTGGACGACCGAGGTTGGGTCGTTGTCAACGAGTATCTGGAGACATCCCAACCCAATGTATGGGCTTTTGGCGACGCTGTGGGAAAGCACCTGTTCAAGCATGTAGCCAATTATGAATCCAAAGTGGTCTACTACAACGCCGTACTCGGGAGTAAGGTCAAGGTCAATTACGGGGCAGTGCCCCATGCTGTGTTCGCGTACCCTGAAATCGCTTCCGTGGGAGTGCGGCAAAAAGAGGCCCTGGAAGCGCATGGTGAAGAGGGCATTCTCATCGGGTTCCATCGTTTCCACAACACAGCCAAGGGAGAGGCGATGGCGGTCAGAGACTATTTTGTCAAAGTCATCGTGGAAGCAGAGACCAGTCGAATTCTTGGTGCTCATATCATCGGGCCCCACGCCTCTTTGCTCATCCAGGAAATCATTACCCTCATGTACACAGAGGAAAAAAGCGTCAGAGCTATCATTGACGGCATGCATATCCATCCAGCTCTCAGCGAGGTGGTTGAAAGGGCATTTTTCTCTCTTATGCCGCCCCATCAGTATGACCACACGCTGAAGGAAGGATGGCTGTAGGAAAGGAGAAAAGAGATGAAAATATTGGTGAAAGTTCTGTGGATTCTGGTCATGGCATTAGCCATAGCGGTGCCGGCCAGGGCGGCGGACGTGAAAAGGATGACCAAGGAAGAGCTCAAATCTATGCTCGGCAGCCCAGATCTCATAGTGGTGGATGTGCGATTAGGGAGCGATTGGGCTGCGAGTGATGCAAAGATCAAGGGCGCTCTCAGGGAAGACCCTGAGCAGGTGGATAAGTGGATGGCGAAGTACCCTAAAAACAAGACGCTCTTATTTTATTGTGCCTGACCGACCGAGTATACCAGTGCCCGTGTGGCACAGAAATTCCTTGAGGCCGGATACACCAAAGTCTTTGTTTTGAAAGGTGGATGGAACGGGTGGGTAAAGGCTGGTTTCCCCACAGAGAAAAAGTAAAGAGCGAAGAAATGCCTTGACAAATGGTCTATGTTCACTAAATTCATGAAAATCTCTGAAAGGAGAGGGAATGAAGGGGGTGGCATCATGCAGGTGAAGAAGGTTCTCTGGCCCACGGATTTTTCAGCCAATGCGGAAAAAGCTCTGGATTATGTGACATCTCTGTCAGAGAAATATCAGACCGAGGTGCATGTGCTCTACGTGATCCCGGAGCTTGCCCAGCATGAATCATGGTATGGGGAATTCGACAAGTCCCACATCCAGAAGATCCAGGAGTGGGAGGAAAAGACAGCCAAGAAACGACTGGACCAGGTCTGCGACAATTACCTCAAAGGGTGCCGACTCTACGTCAAACACATTGCGACGGGAGACCCTGCCGAGGAAATCCTCAAGCTGATTCGTCAGGAGAAGATAGATATGGTGGTCATGGCTTCTCACGGTCAGAAAGGGCAGTTTCATTTTGGCAGTGTCGCTGAAAAGGTCGTTGAGAACTCGCCCGTTCCTGTGATGACAGTCCCCATCAGCTCAGAAAAATAGCGTTCATTTTGCGAATATTTCGTCAAAAAAATCCTTCATATGCTTCCAGGACCGCTGATCCGCGGATTTGCTGTATTTGAGCGCCTCCATCCCTGCCTTGTCTGCATCCGGGTTGGTGAAGCTGTGTTTCGCACCCCCATAGATGATCATAACCCAGTCTAGGCCCGTCTTCTCCATGACAGCGATATAGTTCTGAATCGCTTCCGGTTTGGTCATAGGATCCGCAGCACCATGGCAGATAAGAATTTTGGCTTTCACTCTTTTTGCCTGGTCCTGTGTGGGAGGAATCAGGGAACCGTGGAAACTGACCACTCCCCTGAGGTTGGCGCCCATGTACGCCAGTTCCTGGACCGTTGATCCGCCGAAGCAATAGCCGATGGCTGCAATGCGGTTTGGATCTACTCTGGGGTCTTTCTCCAGAACCTTCAGGCCTGCAAGGGCCCGCTCGCCCCAGAAGTCCACATTGGCCGTAATCTGCCTAGCCCACTCACCAGCCTCCTGGGGATGGGTCGTTGCTTTTCCTTTCCCATACATGTCAAGCGCAAAGGCGACATATCCCATGCGGGCGAGCTGTTCGGCCCTCTTGCGGGCATAGTCGTTCAAACCCCACCACTCGTGGACGACCAGGACACCGGGCCGTCTGCCCTTGACTGAATCATCATACGCCAGATACCCCTCGAGGGTCGCGTTGTCATCCTGATACGTTACTGGCTTGGTTACCACTTTGGCCTGAGCCGCCGTTCCCAGCAGCACCGACAATAACACCGTAATTGCCAGTTTTAGTTTCATGTCCTCCTCCTTGCTTTTGGACTCTGCCGCTTTTTCTGTTCCAAAATATGTCCAAATCGACCTTTTGCAAGAGCGGGGCTTGAAGCCAGCTGGTAGCGAAGAGAGTCCACCCTGCGCGGTGAGAGAGCAGATTTCCGTAGCCAGAGGCCTGCCGGAATCCATGTGAAGTCTCTTGAGAGGGCTTCATGGGAGAGGAAATCAGGGGACATGCGCTTTGTCCCTCAACTCTAATCCCGAACCGTGCTCCCAATCATGGCCTGATCGGCTTTTCACGTCATCCCAAATCCACCGCCTAATTCCCGCAGCCAAAGCGGGACTCCGGTTTCGAACAATTCCTGATCACCAGCAAGGCGTCAGATGCTAGGCGCCGAGGAGCGACGACTGAGGCGTATGTGGCAATACGCCGCAAGGAGGAGCGAGCGAAGGCAACGCCGCAGATGATGCCTTGATGGTGAATCAGGGTCATTGCCATGGGTTGACAAGGAGCGGCAAGGTCTCTATAGTCCGAACCTAAAGACATTGCAGTACATCGCTTAGCCTTTGCCGTTACCCGTTGTCGTAACCCTCGCGGAGGAAGGGTAAAATTATGGACCGGAAGGTCTTTTTTGCGTTCATCGCCTATACATTCGTGCTCATCCTCTTGTATCTACTTTACACGATTTTGAGCCCTTTTCTTGGTGCTCTCGGATGGGCGGCAGTCATTGTCATCGCTACTTATCCGGTTTTCAGGCGCCTCCTCCGCCTGTTTCGAGGGAAACAAGCACGCGCAGCAGGTATCATGACCATTTTGGTCTTTCTTGTCGTGGTGGTCCCGGCTGTGCTCCTCTTGGGCGTGTTGGTCCAGGAAGTGACTCAGGTCCAGGAGACCGTGAGTCGGTGGAGCAGCACTGATCAGTACTCTACCATCGATAAGGCGTTGAACCACCCTTGGATTGCTCCGATCATCAAGAAAGTCGAAGAAGTGGCCAAGATGGCTCAAATTGACATTAAAGCTTCGGCTATTGAAGCAGCGAAGCGGGCCATTTCATTTCTTTTCGGTTCCTTAACCGGCGCTGTCAGGCAGGTGGTTATCTTCTTTTTTCAGCTTATCCTTATTGTCGTTTCGCTCTTCTTCCTCTATAAGGATGGGGCAAGGCTGGTGAAAGGTTTCTGGTCATCACTGCCTATCCCTGAAGCCAGGAAACAGAATATCCATGCGACCGTGGAAAGCCTCGTATCCGCAGTCGTCATCGGTGT
>JAHECH010000038.1 GCA_024641835.1 Deltaproteobacteria bacterium | reverse complement strand
TATCCGTATCTACGTTCACGGTGAAGGGCTTCAGAATCACGATGATGGTGGAGCCTCCAAATTTGAAATAGCCTTTTTCCTGCCCTCGGGAAAAGCTGCCGCCATGGCGCATATGTTGATGAATCTTTCCTACAAGAAGGGCGCCCACCTCAATTTGTATGACTTCCCCGAAGTTCTTCGTAGATAGGATGCAGTGCTCTCTGTAGTTCTGCTGGAAAACCCTCAGCTTCTGCCTGAGAGCGGTGGGGCTGACGGAGTGAAGCTTTCCTCCGATGGATTTCACCGGGCCATGGGTTCCATCATCCAAGTAGCAGAAACGGTGGTAATCCATGGGTGCAAGCCGAAATATCAAGCACGTGCCGCCGTAATAAGGCTTTGTGATGGTCCTATCCCGGACCAGTTCTTCGAGACTGAAAGAGACCCCTTTCACCGGATAGACCGTCTCATTCTCAACAGGATAAACCAACAGGCGGCTGTCTGCCGGAGAGGTCAGGACTTCAGGCTCCGCTAGGACAGGTCTTGAGCCGGGCTTGAGCTTGCGGGTGAAAAAATCATTGAAACTCCTAAAACCCCCTGGGGGAACAGCTACCTCATCGATGTCGATTGCATATTTGTCTATGAATGATTTGATTTTCTTTGCGCTCCTAGGGTTGCTCTGCCACCGCCCATAGAGCTTGGATAAAGATCGCCGGGTGAGAAATAGGCTGGTGAAACAGCAGCCCAGGCGGGTTTCGTAGAATAGATGGGTTAATCCCCTCTCGGGGATCACTTCTTCTTTAACCGCCTTTTTCTCGCGGTCATAGATGAAAATTTTGGAGTCTATCGAGCAACCAGCATTCTTCACAACCCCTCCACCTCCCGCTTGTATTTTCGCCACATCCCCCGAAACTGATGATAGGAAAGGCCCAGTTGCCTGGCTGCCTTTTGCTGATTGTATTTTGCGTGGATCAATGCCTTTTTGATGAGGCGGACTTCCAGCTCCCGAACAGCCTCTTTCAGCGGTCTGAGGGCCAGATCATCGACCAGCCTCTTTTCTTCCTCAGCAGCCCGGGTCGCTCTCAACATTCGTCCTTCACCTTCCCCAGGGGGAAAAGGATTGAAAGTGATCTCCTCGATCAGGGTTGTATCAGATCTGTAGACAGCCCGTTCTACCACGTTCTTGAGTTCCCTCACGTTTCCAGGCCATGAATACCCTTCCATGGCCTTGATCGCTTCATCAGTGAACCGGGGGATTTCTTTGCGGCCGAGCTCGTGAGCCATTCGCGCTGCAAAGTGATCGGCCAGGAGGAGGATGTCTTCCTTCCTTTCCCTCAGGGGAGGTAAACAAAGGACTTCAAAGGAGAGTCTGTCCAGGAGATCTTTCTTAAACCGACCTTCTTCAGCCAGGGCCGGTAGGTCTGTATTGGTAGCCGCAATGATCCGAACGTCCACTTTGACGCTTTCCGAACTCCCGACCCTTTCAAAGGAACCATATTCTACGACGCGCAGTATCTTCTCCTGGACCTCTACGGGAATATTCCCGATTTCATCCAGAAAAAGAGTTCCCCGGTCCGCTGACTCGAACCGCCCCCTTCTCCTCTCCGCCGCGCCTGTGAAGGCGCCCTTCTCGAATCCAAATAGCTCTGTCTCGATCAAGGAGGGAGTCAGAGCAGAGCAGTTCAGCGCCACCAGAGGTCCCTGCCACCTCGCAGATAGAAAATGAAGCCTGGAGGCTGCAAGTTCTTTCCCCGTGCCCCTTTCGCCGATAAGGAGCACAGGCCGATTGATGGGTGCGACCCGGGAAAGCTTTTCCCTGAAATCCAGAAAACTCTGGGACTCGCCAAGGGCCTCAGGGATTTCCACAGGCATGGCTACCATGGGATTCGCATGGGTTCGTATCTTTTTTGTGTTCATAGGATTTTAGGCCAATCTATAGCCTTCATTGCTATATATTAGCAAAATATGCCAAGGCTCAGAGTTTCTGTCAATACCTTAATCCAGTGGAATCACATCAATTTGTTGAACCTCGGACTTATGGCACAATTGATGCCTTTCCAAAGGTCAGAATTCATTCAGAGGAGGTGACATCATGGGAGTTTTTACCCGATTTCGTGATATCGTCAACTCCAACATCAATGCTATGTTGGACAGGGCTGAAGATCCAGAAAAATTGATCAATCTCATAATCCGGGAGATGGAAGATACCCTGGTTGAAATCAAGGCATCATGCGCCAACGTCATTGCAGGCTCCAAGAAGATCGAGCGCCGGATGGAGGAATCCGAGAGCCGTGCGAAACTGTGGGAAGACCGGGCCGGGCTTGCCATCGCCAAAGGGAGAGATGATCTGGGCAGAGAAGCACTTGTGGAAAAGAGGAGATATGCACAGACGTTGCACGCCCTTCAGCAGGAACTGGCGGATCATCGGGGTCTCATCGATCAATACCGGCAAGATATCCAACAGCTGGAGGACAAGCTCAGGGCCGCGAAAGAAAAGCAGCGCGTGCTTGTTCAGCGTCACATCCACGCCGCAGGAAAAAGGCGCGCCCAGGAAGAAATCCGGCGCATGGACAGCTCAGAGGCCCTATTGAAATTCGAGGAACTGGAAAATCGAATCGATAGAATGGAAGCAGAGGCAGACCTGGTCAACTTGGGCAAGAAGCCGACCCTGGAAGCGGAGTTCGAAACCCTTGTGGTTGACGAAGACATCGAGCATGAGCTACGAATGCTGAAGTCTTCAGTGAAAAAGCAAGAACAGGGTTAGGCTGAAGTTATACTGAATCGTCAATGGAGAGTGGATTATGGGAGGCGTTCTCGTCGTCGCGATTGTATTCGGAGGCATCATCATTGCCTTAGCCATCATAGGAAGCACCATCCTGATGGCGATCAAGATCATCAAAGGTGGAATCTCACCCCGAGGCCAGAAGATGCAGGCAGAAGAAACCAGGTTGATCCAGGAAATCTACCGGGGACTTTCTCGGATGGAGGAGAGGGTAGAAGCCTTGGAAACAATTATCTTGGAACGTGACAGAAAGGACCGTACAGCATGAGGAAATTTGAGAGCATAATGCGCGGTGGACTGTACCGCTCCCGTCATGGGGTGATTCTTGGAGTGTGCAGGGGCATAGCCGAATATTTCGATTTTTCGGTGGGGTGGACCCGGGTCGTTGCCGTCCTTCTTCTCATCTTAAGCGGCTTCTGGCCAGTCATGGCACTTTATTTCATCGCTGCCTTGATCATGAAACCGGAACCCGTCGTCCCCATCCAGAGTAACGCTGAGCACGACTTTTATGAAGGTTATATCCATTCCCGTAAGGCTACCATCGACCGGCTCAAAAGGAGATACGAAAATTTGGAGCGCCGCCTGCGGCGAATGGAGCACACGGTGACGTCCAAGGATTTTGATTGGGAGGAGAGGTTGAACGACCAGCATTCTCCTGTGTCTTGATCCGGCCACTGGATGATTCTTTTCTCAAAGAACAAACAGAAGGCTAAAGAGACTTGGCTTCCGAAGGCTTCACCGTCACTTCCAGTTTTTCCTTCCCTCGCAGGACTGTAAGGGTCACCGGTTCGCCTATGGGCCACTCTGCGAGAAATCGATGGAGGTCGTCAACGGTCAAGACCCTCTCGCCTTGAATAGCCGCAATCAGATCCCCCACGAGCATTCCTGCCTTGCCGGCTGGGCTCTCCGGGTCCACCGAAAGGACCTCCACAGCGTGCTGATTCAGGAGGTTGTGAAATCGCACAACCCTGCGATCGAGCGGCCTTGGCCGACCGGCGATGCCCAGAAAAGCCCTCCTGACCTTACCGTAGCTGAGGAGTTGCGACACAATCCATCTTGCTGTGTTTGCAGGAATCGAAAACCCAATCCCCTGGGCCATCATGATAATCGCCGTGTTGATTCCCATGATCCTGCCCTTGGAATCGAGAAGAGGTCCCCCCGAGTTGCCCGGGTTCAGGGGTGCTGTGTGTTGAATGATATCTTCGATCAGCCGGCCTTCACGGCTCCGAAAAGCCCGGCCCAGGGCGCTCACAACCCCTGTGGAGACGGTGGACTGGAAACCAAAAGGATTCCCCATGGCAATCACGAGTTGGCCGACCCTGAGCGATGCAGAATCCCCCAGAGTGGCGCATTTGAGATTGGAGCCATCAGCCCGGATAACGGCAAGATCCGTGGCAGGATCTTTGCCCACCAGGGTTGCCCCGAGGTTGGTTCCATCCGTGAGGGTGATTATCAATCGGTCTGCCTGATGCACTACATGATCGTTGGTCAGAATATAACCATCAGGAGCGATCACCACGCCTGACCCGGCTCCTGCCATCTCCGGTCCGGTTTTGTGGGATTCCCTTCCTATGGAGATGCTGACCACGGCAGGCCCCACAGCATCCACCACCGCAATAACAGCCCTTGAATAAGCGTCAAGCAGATCGGTATCTGATTGCTCATTAGGCCAGACCTGGCGTCGGCACTGTGACCTTGCCCCCAGGTCTTTTCCGTTGATGAGCTTCAATGTTCTTTGGACATGCTCCTTCACCATTCGTTACCTCCCATTTCGCGAAAATGGATGCTTTCAATCGACAACCATGAGCCTAGCCAATTGAGTTGAGGCGAGTAGTTCATGGTTCCTCAGCCATAAAAAATTAATGCCTTCCCGTCTTTTTACAAGACAGGTTTCCGAGGCCTCAAAACCCTGACCTTTTTCCGTCTCTCCAGCGCACTCTGACTTTTCTCAGGATTTCTCCTTGTTTTTGTTTTCCGTTTTTGTATGATGGCACTACCATACCTTGAAGGAGGCTTCTCCATGAGTCCCAATGCTCCAACACGCGATGAAGCCTATCGCATTCTCACGGAATACAACCAAAACCATAGCCTCATCAGACATGCCTTGGCAGTTGAGGGGGTGATGCGGTACTTCGCCCGAAAACGCGGAGAGGATGAAGAAAAATGGGGCGTCATAGGGCTAATCCATGACCTCGATTATGAAAAGTTCCCAAATGAGCATTGCAAGAGGACGCGTGAGATTCTCATGTCACGCGGCTGGCCTGAAGATTACATCCGTGCCGCAGTAAGTCATGGGTGGGGAATCTGTTCTGACGTGGAACCTAAGACTGAGCTTGAAAAGGTCCTCTACGCTATCGATGAACTCACGGGTTTGGTCGCGACCACGGCCCTTGTGCGGCCATCCAGGAGTGTCCTGGACACCACAGCAAAGTCCGTTCAGAAGAAATGGAAAGATAAGAGGTTTGCCGCGGGCGTGGACAGATCCATTATTGAAAGAGGAGCTCAGATGTTGGATATGGATCTCACCACCCTCATCACAGACACCATCATGGGCATGCGGGACGTGGCTGAGGAAATCGGCCTCAAGGGTGTCTGAAAGGATGTTGGAGAGGGGGATTGGTCGGAGGTTTAGGGGATTGCGGTTTCGGTCTGTGTAACTTCATTAATTTCTTGACAAAAAAAAGAACTCCATTTAATTTTCCTTTGTCTGATCGCAGGTACTCCTCGTTTCAACTAGAAACTTTTCCCCAAAAGGAGCGTTGAGTTATGACCATCACCAAAGATCACATCATTAGTTCAATCTGCACTCAGCTTGAACTCCCCAAAAAGAGAGCTGCTGAAATGCTTGATTCCCTGCTTGACCTTGTCGAGAAGACTCTGGAGAGTGGCGATGATGTCCTAATCAGCGGCTTTGGGAAATTCTGCGTCAAGCAGAAAAAGGAGCGAAAAGGCAGAAATCCTGCGACAGGGGAAGACCTTATGCTCGGTTCGAGAAGAGTGATTACCTTCAAATGCTCGCCCATATTGAGGGCAAGAATCAATTCGAATTCGAAGCAGCAGATCTGAAGGCCTATGCCCTGATCTCCACACCCGCTTTTTCACCTGGAGGCAGCCTCTGGTCATGTGAGCCGGTGAGCGCCCCCTCTTCTCAGATAGGCCATGACAATGCGCTCTGCTTTTGAAGAAAACCTTTTTCCGGTCTCCTGACCTGCAGTTTCATCTCCTCCTCCTTCCAATACCCGTCCCGGAAACTCTTTTCCCAATTCCCTGAGCTCAAAACGGCCTTACTTCTACCATGGATGTGGTCTTCCAGGCCACGATGGATAAGATGCAGTGGAGGGGTAAAGTGAGCGAGGACTCTCAAGAGTCTCGCACAAGAAATAAACAGTTGCTTCGAGCCCCCGGACTTCATAAAATTTAAAGTTTGAGTCTTAACAAACATGAAAGGAATGATCAATGGCCTTTATTAGACGTTTTATCCTGTGCTTATGTTTCTTCATTGCTTCCGCCAGCATCGCTATTGCAGCTGATTCCTCCTCAAAAATCAACCTGGATGTCAAGGAGTTCACCCTCAAGAATGGGATGATGTTCCTGGTTGTCGAAAGACACACCACACCGCAAGTGGCATGCCGTGTGGCGATTCGCGCAGGCTCCGCCTTAGAAGAAAACGGCAAAACAGGGATTGCCCACATGCTGGAACACATGATGTTCAAGGGTACGAAGAACTTCGGCACCTTGGATTTCAAGAAAGATCAAGAACTGCAGGAAAAGATAGAGTCTGCCTATCAGGCCGTTCTATCGGAGCAGAGCAAACGAAATCCTGATCTGTCGCTTATCCAGGCAAAGCAAAAGGAGATGGAGCGGCTCCGCCTCGAAGTTCAAAAGATCTATGTGCCCCAGGCTTTTTCATCCCAGCTTGGCAGAAACGGCGCGGTCGGAGTCAATGCCTTCACCAGCAAGGACGAGACCCAGTACGTCATGTCTGTCCCCTCAGACATGATCGAGCAGTGGTTTTCTGCCGTGAGCGAGCAGCTATTTGAGCCCGCATGGAGAGAGTTCTATGTCGAAAAAGAAGTGGTAAAGCGGGAATGGGCGTTCAGGTATGTCAACAACCCCGAGGGTGCCGCCTGGCTGGACCTCTATGCCACAGCATACACGGCACACCCTTACAAGAACCCCACGATCGGATGGAAATCCGACATAGAGAGATTCAATACAACGGATGCTATGGCCTTCCACAAGAGCTATTACAATCCCTCCAACGCGGTCTGCGTCCTTGTAGGAGATGTCACTGTTGAAAAGGCGATGAAACTTGGGGAGATCTATTTCGAAAGGTATCCCGCCGGACCACGTAGCCCGGAAAAAGTAACCGGCGAACCACCCCAGCATGGGCCCAAAAAAACGATTCGATTCCTGAAGGGTGCTCGGGCACCTCAAGTCCTTATTGGTTTCCACGCCGCTCCCATGGCCACCAAGGATTTCTTCGCCTTGGATGCAGTGACCATGATTCTGAGCCATGGCCACAGTGCCCGTTTCACCCAGGATGTGGTCAACAAAGGGCTGGCTGTGGAGGCATGGGCGTATAACCCGGACAACCGATATGGAGGAATGTTCATCCTGGGAGGATCTCCCAATGAACCGGAGGAACTCAAAAAGGGAGGGCTGAGCGAGGAGGAGGAGCGTCTTGCCTATATCAAAGCCTGCGAGGGGCTGGAGAATACCCTGCTGGCGCAGGTTGAGAAAATGAAAGCTGAACCGGTCTCCCCGCGCGAGCTGCAACGCATCAGGAAGCTGAGCTATCGCGACCTCATGGATAGACTTCGCAAGAACGAAGACCTGGCTACCGCCCTCGCCACCCTCGAGGTTCAGGTGGGCTGGCGCTATCTCCTGACGTATGTGGATAGGATCTCCGAGCTGACAGCCGAAGATCTCAGCCACGCCATCGCAAAGTATGTCAGTACGGAGAACAAGACGAGCGTCTATGTGATCCCCGGAGGCAAAGCCGATCAGCCGCCCGAGGATTACCAAGAGATCAGATCTTTGAGCGGATCAGCGGCTGCAAAAGTCGTGAGACCCAGCGATTTCTCCAATCACTCCATATATCCGACACCCAAAGGCTGGGAACACCCTCTTTCCTTTGACCGCAAGCCGAAGAAAATCCAGTACTCAAAAGCAAAGAGGAGTGAGATATCGGGTGTGCCGGTATTCTACCTCAGGGATCAGGAGCTTCCTATCGTCGATCTCACCCTTCTGGTAAAGGCAGGGGATGTGGATGTGGAAAGCACCAAGATCGGCTTGAGCCAGATACTCAATGAGTCACTCATAGCGGGCGGCACCGAGAGGCACTCTCCTGCGGAATTTGCCATGATCCTGGATGAAAATGCCATTCGTTTATCTCTGTCAGTGGATGAGGAGGACAGTGCTCTCCACCTATCTGTCCTGAGGGAAGATTGGGACAAAGGGCTTGGTCTTGTGGAAGAGATACTGACTCACCCGAGATTCGATCCTGACATTGTACGCGTGGCTAAAACCCAACTCCTCACCACACTTAAACGGCAAGGAGGCGATGCCCGGGCCGTCAGCATGAGAGAAGGAATGATTTGGCATTTCAAAGGGCATCCCTACGGCCGTGACCCACTCCAGGGTCTCCAGACCGTCCCGCAGATCACCAGGGATGACCTGATCGCCTTTCTTAGAAACTATTTTACTGCCCCCAACATCATCGCCTGCGTTGCCGGCGATATTGAAGAAGAACGGATGCTTCAATCCCTGGGAAGACTCTTCCATTCTCTTACGGGGGGCCATGGGCATGAGCGACAGCTCGAGGACCCTGAGAGGACGCCGCCGGTACTGGCCCTTATTCACAAGCCCGGGCAATTTCAGTCTCAGGTCGTCATGATTCTTCCAAGTGTCAAGCGTACAAATCCTGATTATTGGAAGCTGAGCCTCCTGACGAATCTTTTTGGAGGCAATGAATCCCTCATCTTCACCAGATTGAGGGATGACCTGGGCTTGGCCTATTCCGCCTGGTTCCAACAAGCCTATAGATGGAAGGCCGGCATGCTCGTCGGCTACATAGGTTGCAAGGCGGACAAAACAGGAGAGGCTATTGCTGAGACTGCCAAGATCATGACCGCTCTTGGTGACCGTATACCTGGTGATGACCTGGAACGGAAACGCTTGGACCTCCTCAACAGCTTTGCCTTTAATGTGGACATGCCTTCAGAGCTGGTGAACGTTTACGGCAGATATTACATGCGCAAAGAGCCTCTTGACACCCTCGAGAGAATTCAGGATGCCTACATGAGCAGCAGCGGTGAAGAACTGGAGGCGCTGGCAAGGCGTTTTCTCGACCCCAAAGGGCTCCAGATTTTTGTCGTGGCGGACAAGACAACGAATGTCAAAAGGGTTGACGGCGTCGTGAGGAGCCTGGAAGAAGAACTCAAGAGCTTAAGCAAAGGGCTCGGCCTCCCGTACACGGAGCTGCCTTTGCGCTGAACAGGCATGTGGCGTGCAGGACGAGGACAGATTCATGAAATACGATTTCCCTAATAGAAGGCTTGTAGAGACGGCGCTGGGTAATGAGCCTGCTGATCTCGTTGTCCTCGACGGCACTCTTCTGGATGTATACTCTGGGCGGATGCTCCCTCATCGGTCCGTGGCCGTCAGGGACAGGTGGATCGCTTATGTAGGTCCTGATGCCAGCCACACCATCGGTGACAAAACCACCGTCATCGAAGCCGGGAACCGGCTCATCTCCCCGGGGTACATGGATACCCACACCCATCTTGCCTGCTACTTTGATATGTTCGACTTCTTGAGATATGCCATCCCATGCGGCATTACGACCTTGATCACGGAGGTGGAAACCTACTTCTTTGCCTCCGGTGCCCAAGGATTCAGAGCCTTTCTCGACGTGGTCCGCAATTCCCCTATTAAACTATTCAGCCTCATCTGCCCCATGATCAGCATCAGCCCGGCTGTGAGCAAACTCTCCGTTACCGAAGATCAGGCAAAAGAACTCCTCCGGGACGAATCGGTTCTGGGCCTAGGAGAGTCCTATTGGCAGGGGACCATCCTCACCCCTGATGATCGCGTCATCAACCTCATCAAAGAGACGCGGCGTATGGGAAAATCGGTGCAAGGCCATGCTGCGGGCGCCGCCGACAGGAAGCTCGCCGCCTATGCTGCGGCTGGTGCTCTTTCCTGCCATGAAGCGATCTCCCCGGAGAACGTCCTCTCACGCCTCGAGCTCGGATTTTATGTGATGGTGAGGGAGGGTGATATTCGCAGCGACCTCGGGGTCCTCGGCCCCATCAAAAACGACGTTGACTTCAGGAGGGTGATCCTGGTCACGGATGGCTCCAACCCTGAAATGGTGGTCAAGCAGGGGTATTTGGTGGATGTGATCCAGAAAACAGTGGATATGGGCATTGATCCGTTGAGGGCCGTACAGATGGTTAGCCTCAATCCGGCTGCGCATTTTGGACTGGACCATCTCCTAGGAGGTATCGCACCGGGCCGTCTCGCAGATATCCTTCTTCTTCCGGAGCCTGGCCGGATGAAACCCGATCTGGTCATTTCCGAGGGCCGTGTCGTCGCTGAGAATGGAAAGATGACCATTCCTGTGAAGAGAACAAAACCTTATCCCGACTTTCTCTTGAAAACGGTGAAAATGGATTACGTCTCCCCTTCCCGGTTGATCGCGCCCTCTGCGACGGCCAGGCCTGACGGATCACTGAGAACCATGGATATCCAGCCCGGCGGACTTGTGACCAGAGAAGGAAGCGCTCGGGCCAGGATAGAAAACGGGGAAATTGGCGCTGACCCGGAAAATGATCTTCTGAAAATCGTCTTCACCGAAAGAGTCTCAGGCAATGGGGAAAAATTCATTGGCTTTGTCAGGGGCTATGGTCTCAAATCGGGAGCTGTGGCTACGACCCTCTGCTGGGATAGCTGCGGTCTGGTTGCGATAGGGGCGAACGATGAGGATCTCGCTACGGCCATAAACCGGGTGATTGAAACCCAGGGAGGCACAGCCTTGGCGCTGGCGGGAAAGATCCTGCTGGACATGCCTTGTGATGTGGGTGGGTTTGTCTCGCAAATGAGCATTGAAGATCTCGCTTCGAGATTGATCAGCTTCCAAAGGCTGATGGCGAATCTCGGCACAAAACTCCATTTTGCCCATCTCACCCTCTGCGTGCTCACGTCTGCAGCCATACCCTTCATCAAAATCACTGAGAAGGGCTATTATCGTTTTAAGGAAAATGATTATGTCCGAATTTGACTCTTCAGATCAGGGCAATGGTGACGTTGTTCATTGATCCCATTCGCACGTTTCATGGTTCGGAAGGAGCGTACGATGAAAAGCTATCGCAAAGAATTGTGGTTTCAGGTCCCTTCCAGGCGCGCTTTGATCAATATCACTCCCCAGGTGGAAGAATGCCTGAAGGAAAGCGGCATCAAAGAAGGTCTGATGCTCGTTAATGCCATGCACATCACCGCTTCCGTTTTCATTAACGATGATGAGAGGGGCTTGCACCACGACTACGAGGTCTGGCTGGAGAAACTGGCCCCCCATGACCCTGTCTCACAATATCGTCACAACGTGGGTGAGGACAATGCAGATGCTCACCTCAAGAGGCAGATCATGGGCCGCGAAGTGGTTGTGGCAGTGACGAACGGCAAACTCGATTTCGGGCCGTGGGAGCAAATCTTTTACGGCGAATTTGACGGCCGGAGAAAGAAAAGGGTCCTGGTAAAAGCGATCGGCGAGTGAGGGACAAGGCCTCCCCACAGCCTCTTCTGACTTCTGACGGTCTCTTCTTCTTGGCGTTGTTCAAAATTCAGGAAATCCCTTGAACCGAAGCATCCATTCATTTAGAATCCGGGTGGGATTGCCACGGAGAGTTATGACGGCGACTCAGGAGGTCATCTATGGGCAGCGATACCTATGACATCATCATCCTGGGAACCGGACCTGCAGGTCTTCAGGCAGCGATTCATGCGGCCCGGTCTAAAGTCTCTGTCCTGGCGCTGGGAAAGCAGCACAAGAGCAGTCTTTACAAAGCGCACATTGAGAACTTCTGCTGTTTGTCCAAGGTGGACGGGGAAACCTTGCTCAAAGATGGAAGAGCCCAGGCAGAGCGGTTTGGTGCCCAATTCCTTGACCGGGATGCAGTAGGTGTTTCCAGGGCAGACTCATGGTTCATCGTTCAGCCGGAGGACGGTGCCACGCTCAAAAGCCGGGCGATCATCTTCGCCCTCGGGATTTCCAGGAACAAGCTCAATGTTCCAGGAGAAAAGGATCTTCTCGGGAAAGGCGTGAGCTACTGCGTGGATTGCGACGCCAATTTCTTCCGCAACGAGCCTGTGGCCATCGTTGGCTCCGAAAGCGCTGCCTTGACAGGAGCTCTCACGCTTCTCTTCTACGCGAAAGATGTTCACCTGGTCTGTCGGAGACTGGAAGGAACGGAAACGCTGGCCGATCAAATCAGACAGAGCCCTATTCACCTTCATGAAGGCCGGAAGGTGAAAGAGATTCTGGGCAGGACAGCCCTGGAAGGCCTTCTCCTCGACGACGGATCGCGCCTCGACGTCACGGGTGTCTTCATAGAGCTGGGGGCAAAGGGGGCGACTGAGCTGGCCGGTAATCTTGGCGTTGCCATGGACCCCGAAAGCATGAAATACATCGCCACCAATAAGAAACAGGAAACAAACATTCCCGGGGTGTATGCGGCAGGCGACATCTGCGGTCCTCCTTGGCAGGTCGCCATTGCCGTGGGTCAGGGAGCTGTCGCTGGCCTGGAAGCGGCTTCTTATGCAAAGAAATTCCGATAGCCTCTTCCCGTTGCTCACCCCATTAAGGAGATGACCTGCCATGCAATTCCCCTACCTCTTCTCGCCGATAAAGATCAACACCATGAACCTGAAGAACCGGATCGTCATGACCGCCATGCACCTTGGCTACACCCCTGAAGGCGAGGTTACCGACCGCCTCGTGGATTTCTATGCGGAACGGGCGCGGGGAGGCGTCGGTCTGATCATCGTGGGCGGCTGCCCCATAGACGAATATGGGGGCATGGCGAGCATGATTTGCATCAACCATGATCGATATGTGCCTGGCCTACGGAGACTGACCCGTGCTGTTCATGAAGGAGGCGCAAGGATTGCAGCCCAGCTCTACCAGGCAGGCCGCTACACCCATTCCTCCATGATTGGAGGAAGGAAGCCGTTCTCCGCTTCCGCCGTGCGGTCCAAACTGACCGGAGAAACACCAAGAGCCCTTGAGCTCGACGAAATCCCGGGGGTTCAGGATAAATTTGCAGAGGCTGCCCTGCGCGCCATCAAGGCGGGCTTTGATGCTGTGGAGATCCTGGGAAGTGCAGGCTATCTCATCAGCCAGTTCTTATCTCCTCTCACCAACCTCCGTGAAGACAGGTACAGCGGGTCCCTGGAGAACCGGATGAGATTCGGTGTCGAGGTGGTGGAAAAAGTGCGGAAGGCAGTCGGCCCGGATGTTCCCATCATCATTCGCCTCGCGGGAAACGATTTCATGGATGGCAGCAATACCAACAAAGAGGCACGCATCTTTGCCCGCGAGCTTGAAAAGGCGGGCATCGATCTATTCAACGTGACCGGGGGATGGCATGAGACCCGCATCCCTCAGCTGACCATGTTTGTCCCCAGGGGAGCCTTCACCTATCTTGCCCAGGGTATCAAGAGCGCGGTATCTGTTCCGGTCATTGCGAGCAACCGGATCAATCATCCCCGGATTGGCGAAGAGATTATCCGTCGCGGTGAAGCGGATATGGTGACCGTGGCAAGGGGCCTCCTCGCAGACCCCCACCTTCCTGAGAAGGCGAGAGACGGCAAAGCAGACCAGA
>JAHECH010000037.1 GCA_024641835.1 Deltaproteobacteria bacterium | reverse complement strand
ACTGCCCTAAGAAGAAGGATGCTATTAGCACTGGGAACGTGGTGAAACGCCACCCCAGGGTGGAGAGAACGCGTAAAGTGACAACAATGGGCACAGGAATGTGCACAGCCAGAAACCAGGGTAGCGTAAACCTCCTGGTCCCATGCCTCCAAAAGCCGAAAGGAATGTTGAGGACCAGCACGGCGAGTGCTACTTCAAACAGTGAACGCGCAAAATGTGAACTCATTGTTCGCTCACATCCATGTACCAATGCCCATCAAGAGCCGGAGAGGGATTGGGGTCAAGCTTGCATTAATGTATTAACACCGTCAGCTGATATGGTAAAGTGACATTCAAGAAAACGCAATAGGGCAAGACTGCCCCCAGTTTCAACAGAATTTTCGAAGAAGAAAGGAGTCAACGATGAAAAAGGCGCATGGGATTAGCATATACGAAGATCTGGCGGAAATGGTCGACCCCGGGCATTCCTGTCTGGTCGTCTGGGATGTTCAAAACGGTCTTGTGGACAGGATCTTCAACAAGGAAGAGTTCATAGGCAACCTGAAAAGTTTCATAGAGGGACTGCGACAAAAGATGCCTGTTGTATACACTCTGATAACTCCGCTCCCGAAGGAATTTCAGTCGTCCTGGTATATCCACAATATGATGAGGCGCTTCAATGTCAAAGAGGTTGACAAGCTGCCTAATTTCATGGCTCCAGGCTCGAAGGAACGAGACATACCCGAGGCTGTGGAGCCGGCGAAGAGCGATATTGTTCTGAATAAATCAACGGCAAGCATTTTCATAGGAACGAATTTCGAGCACATGATGAGAAACAAGGGCATTAATTCACTGATATTCACGGGCATTGCTACCGAGATCGGAATCGAATCATCGGCCCGGGATGCCTCCAACAGGGGATTCTATCCAATCGTTGTCTCGGATTGCGTTTCCTCGATGGACAAGGGTGCCCACGAGCGCTCCCTGAAAAATCTCGACAAGATAGCTGTCGTGAAGAAATCCGCGGAAATATTGGCGAGCATCGGCCGGTAAAGACCATTTCCTTTACCCCGTTGGAGATGACGGTGAAAGCAGTCGCGTTCACACCGGACGGCCTGGCCTGGTACAGCGAGTCTGGAGTTAAGCCGAATATACTCGTCCGCTTTGACCCGCAGACGAAAAACTTCGCGACTAAAAGCATCCCTTCCGGGGGTGGAGTCGTGCGCAACATGGCCGCGACCAAAGACGGACGAATTTATCTCGCCTGCAGCGGCGTGAATAAAGTTGCGATCGATATGCCAGAACGGGCACATTGAGGTGAGGAGCGTTCTATTTGTGGCGAAAATCAAGATCGGCTGGCGAAAAAGACTTCGCCCGGAAAACCGAAAGGAGCCTCAAAGCCATCGACTTGGAACGGTACTGGGGAAATCCTCACCCGGAGTCATAAAACAGATGAATAAGACAACGCAGCCGGAACGCCCCTGAGGCGCTCTGGCTCAGCTCAGTTTGGCAACAGATTTACGACTCAGGACGCTAGCGTGCGCTGCCAAATATGTTCGTGCATACTTGTTGTCACGGTCTGCAGGGATGTCATGACACCTCCTAGCACTATGTTCTCGGTCTACTGTTCCTCCGCGCCTTAAAAGCTAGGGCCGCTGTCAAATAGGCAACAATTAGAGGGTGAGGGCTCTCAGGCTTCGAAGAAACCTGTGGCAAGAAAAGCGTTGCAACATAGAAAGGGTGATCGGATAATTCTACAATTCGGACTTCTCTTTCGAGATCGACGCCTGTGATTCTGAGCTTTCCGGTATTGACTTTGTCCCGAAATTGGGGATTGAGGCCGTAATTACAGAAGAACTGTTCGATAACTTCTTGGCGATTGTAAGCTTGATGGGCGTGCGAGCCAGGCGCAATCTTTATCCTCTGATTTTTACCAACAAGGGAGCAGGCCAGTTTGCTGATAAGGAGTGTTTGTGCACCTGGATCTGTTTCTTCGTGCTCTGCATCTCGGATTCCCAACACATTGCGCGCATACTCTACCAGAGCATGTTGAAAGCCTCCTCAGGTTCCAATGAAGGGCACTCCCATCTCACGGGCGAAGCGAACACCCTGGAGCGCACCGTTCATGCTTTTATACGGGCTGCCGGGAGAACACCATAATGCGTCAAACTGCTTCATGGTTGTCTGGGCTAGTTCGTCCGCCAAAGATTGCGTTGGAAGCCATTGCGATTCCACTGCTGCAGACAAGGCTTTGGCCGCATGTTTCAAGGCTTCATCGGTGGCAGCATGAAACCGAAGATCAGGATTGTAATCTCCGATTATTCCCACTTTTATTTGCTGTTCCATCTTTCCCTCCTGATTGTACTGTTTTGATACTTCCGAATGACAGAAACATATGCTCTCCCATTTTGAATTTCCAGCATTAAAATCTGATCGATATAAAGCCGACTGCCGCTCCTAGCATGTGGTAAGTAGCTTATCCTTTTCGGCACCTCCCAAGCTTTCTAGGCGCATTGTTCTGAACCTTCATTTCCGGACAATTCACTCTCCCGGTCAAGTTTCAGAATAACCCCGCCTCAGTTCATCCTGTTTTATCACTCTGGGCGATGAGCCATCCAAAGGCCAAGACTGACGCAGATTAAACCGACGAGGAACAAGGCAGAGATCGATTCGCCCAGGAGTAAGGAGCCCATGACGGCCGATGTGATAGGGCTCAGCGAGAGGAATACGGTGACTTTGGTCGGCGATGAGTGACCGAGCGCCCAGAGCCACAGATAGTAGCCGATGGCGCTTCCACAGCCGATAAAGAAGACGGCCAGCCAACCCCAGAGGGTGAAGCGGAAGGGCAAGGTGAGGTGTCCTTCAACCGCGGCAGCGAGGGCGAGAAAGCCAACCGAAGCGAACATGGCAAAGGCGCTAACTTGAAGTGTGGGGTATCTGCTCAGGTAGGGCCGGTAGAAAACGCTGCACAGCGCTCCGCACAGAGCACTCGCCAGTACGGCAAGCTCGCCCATCCATTCGTTGGTCCCTCCGCTTTTTTGGAGCACCTTCTCACCCAATGCAAAACCCACACCCACAATAGTAAACAAGACACCTGCCGCTCTGAAGAGGGTCATCCGTTCGTAGCCGATCATAGCCGCGACAATCATCGTCAGCAGGGGCATACTGGCGAAAATCAAAGCGGCACGGGCCGAGGGAATGAACTGCACACCATAGTTCATCAAGACGATCAAAATTCCGAACTGGGTGATGCCAAGAAGTGCGATCGGCAGCAGATCGTCACGGTGGAACCACCGGCTTGCGGAACGCCACGCCGGAATGAGGAGACAGCAAAAGCCAATCAGGTAGCGCAGAAAGGCCAGTGTCACCGGGTCGGTCTGATCGATCACAAAGCGGGTGGCAACGATTGACGAGCCTACCTGCACACCCGTCGCTGCCGCAGCCAGCACGGCTAGAAGGTGATCCGGCTTCGCTTTTGGACCGATCATAGCTCCAGTTCCCAGGTCTCACCGACCAGATCATGACCAAAACTGTGATGCGGGTCTTCGTGGACGAGCTTGAAGCCAGCCTGTTCGTAGATGCGGCGCGCTGCGACGAGGACATTGTTGGTCCATAGAACTACCTTGCGATAGCCAGTCTGCCTGGCAAAGCGGATACACTCGTTGACCATTCGCTTACCGATGCCGAGGCCGCGTGCCTTTGGCTCCACAAGCAGCAGGCGCAACTTCGCGGCTGTCTCCGACTCTTTGACAAGAAAGACAGAACCAACAATTTCGCCGTCAACTTCTGCCATCCAGCATCGTTCTCGCTTCGGGTCAAAGTCCTGAATGAACTTGGCGACAATGCTTGCCACCAGCCCTTCGAACGTCTCGTCCCAACCGTATTCCTGTGCATAGAGCAGGCCGTGACGGTGCACGACCCAGCCCATGTCGCCCGGCTGGTGGGGGCGAAGCAGATAGGGGGTTTTGCTTTTCGAGGGGAGACTCAGCAGTTCTTTGACACGCTGCATCGCCTCCACAAGGCGAATCTGGTCTCCCTCACTGAGCGCGCCCAACATGATTCTAATCTCCTCGCGCGCTCGCTCGTTGAGTGGGGCAAACGCGGCCTTTCCCTTTTGTGTGAGCCACAGGATGCTCTGGCGGCCATCCTGTTCGGAGGGCTTGCTGTCGACCAACCCCTTTGCCTTGAAACTGCTAAGGATGCGGCTCAGATAACCGGGATCCAGCCCAAGGTCCTTGACGAGTTCAGATGCCACGGGCCGTTCCCGATGAACGAGTTCGTAGAGCACCCGCACTTCCGTCAATGAAAGTGGGCTGTCCAGCAGCCCTTCGTGCAACACACCGATTTTCTGGGTGTAGAAACGATTGAATTGCCGAACAGTATCGATACGTTGTAAGAGCCCGCAGTCAACCACGATTTTCTCCAGCAAAAGATAGATAGGGTGAGATTATATGTGCCATCGTCAACTATTTGGTTGACTTTGTCAAGTATATTGTTCACGAGAAGAGATCGCCCCGTATTTTCGAGGCGGCCTACCACTCTGCTTGGCCAGGAACAGAGCCTTTCACTTCCGACAACCCTTGCATTTCTTAAGCGCGGTAGGTCATTGACACACAAAAAACCCTCAGCTTTGAGAAAAATGAATTCCTGAATAGTGCTAACCCTGTGGTTGCATAAAATGTGCGATTCTCAGACATCGTTTCAAGCCAACGGAATAGGGAATCGGCTGAGAAGCATCAAAAGTCCAGCATCAAGCATCTAGAAACCGACACCTCCAAGATTCGAAGGTCGACGTTTCCCCTCCCCTGAAAGGACAAACTCCAGGTGCCTCTACCACGTGGACCAATATGCCGGACTAGTCTTCAGCATAAGAACACAGTGTAAAGAACCGTGACATCTAATTCTTTATTCGCCATTGACAAATGAAAATAAATCTCCTAAGGTTCGGCCCACGAAAAAGAAATTCTTGTCAACTCGGCTGGAATCGAAACGGCCGTTCCCCTGTAGAGCAAGAAATTGGCGGTGACCCTTGTTTAGGACGTAAGTCAAGGAGAGTCAGGGTCTAGCCACGACCTATGATGTAGGCTCGGAACACCCATCATTGGGCCGCATGCACTAAAAGTGGGTGTTTTTTTTATATAGCCACATGTGGCGCGAGGAAGGCCGATATCCGCTATGCCCGGGGAGGGTTGACTTTGTGAGCGGCTCGATGAGAGGAATTGAGAGAAGAAAGGATGCGGTCATAGCACATTGACAACGGCAGTTGCGGTTCAAACGGAAAGCGGGAGGCTCAACGTTTTACTGTATGTTTAACCTCTAGAGAAGGAGGATTTGACAATGAAAAGTCGTGATCTAGCACTGATTGCTATTCTGTTAGCCATTGGCACTGTTATCTATGCCTTCACTCCTAACCTGGGCGTCATGACGCCTGACACTGTGTCTACGTTTGCGGTCCTATCCATCCTGTTGGTGCGTCCCAAGCTGTCGGCTGGCCTTGGCATCGGAATCGTTGCGGGCTTCATTGGGATGTTTTTCTCTAAATCTCCGATTGCCTGGTTCAATGTGGTCGTCCATGCCGCCGGCGCCTTAAACGCGACCTTTTGGACCAGCAAGCTGCCTGATATGAAAATAGGACCTGTTTATTTGAAGTCGCTACTGATAACGGTAGCCTATAAAATAGTGGGGGGTGGATTGTTCATCACTGCTATGCTGGCTTTTGGCCTCATCCCCTTCAAGGTCTATATAACTGTAGCCTGGGGAAATGTCCTGATTTCTCTCGCGGTAGGCATTGTCATTGTCTTGATCTTGTATCCGCCGGCAAAAGCGCTTTATGAGAAACAGCTGAGTGCCACAGCCCGATGAAACGTCGGGACGCGAGCATAAGCCCCGTCACGACTGTCTCACCGCTTTGAGGCGGTAGGCTATGAACGAGATTGTGAAAGTAGAGAACCTGTCCTTCATCTACAGACGAGGGACCGTTCCAGCCCTAAAAGGCATCACCTTGAGCATACGAGCTGGCGAATTCGTCGGGATAACTGGACCAGCGGGGGCCGGTAAAACCACCTTGCTGAGTTGTATCAACGGCGTGATTCCTCACTACTACGCCGGCGATTTGCATGGGAAGGTTATCGTGGACGGCTTGGACATTGCTGCTAGTAACTTTCGTCAACTGGCCAGCCACGTTGGCACTGTTTTCGAGGATCCTGATTTCCAAATGGTTTCAATCTCCGTGGAAGAAGAGGTGGCCTTTGGGCCGGAAAACCTGGGGCTCCCATCCCGCGAGATCGAGGCGCGCGTTCGAGATGCTCTTCAAAAGACGCGCATCCCCGATCTCAGGGAACGCGCCATCAGTACACTCTCCGGAGGCCAGAAACAGCGGGTCGCTATTTCCTCCGTGCTCAGCATGCTTCCCCAGGTGCTGCTGCTCGATGATCCTACCTCCGAATTGGATCCCGTCGGCACTCAAGAAGTCATTACCGCCCTGCGTGAACTCAACCGTCAAGTCGGAATCACGATCATCATGGTCTCTCAGGACGTGGAACGGCTGGTAGAGAACGCTGATCGCCTCCTTCTGCTTTCAGAGGGACGGCTGATCTTGGATGGCCCGTCGCGCGAGATTTGCCTGCAACATGACGTTGTCGAAAAAGCAGGTGTCCGCGTTCCCCAGGTGACCCAATTCATGATCTCGTTCCTGTCAAAGTTGAACCGTTCCCCTCAGCTTGAAACCATCCCCCTCACTATCGAGGAGGCTGCTTCTATGCTGCGTAAGATTCTACGCGAGGAAGGAGTCGCCTGATGGCGCCCATCGTCGAAGTCAACGACCTGCACCATCGTTATCCCAATGGCTTTCATGCTCTGCGGGGCATCAGCGTGGCTATTGAGAGGGGCGAGTTCCTTGCTATCATCGGACAGAATGGTTCTGGCAAGACGACTTTTGTCAAGCACCTGAATGGCTTGCTGCGCGCTACGTCGGGGACCGTTTATGTGAATGGCTTGGACGTCAGTAAACGGAAGGTTTCTGAAATGGCTCAGACCGTGGGTTACTGCTTCCAAAACCCGGATCACCAGATTTTTTGTGAAACAGTTTACAAGGAAGTCTCCTTCGGCCCGCAGAACTTGCATCTGAGTCAGGCCGAGGTCGACCAGCGGGTGGAGGAGGCATTAGTTGCGGTGAGTTTGCTAGACCTCAAAGACAGGATACCCAGGGAATTGAGCAAGGGACAGCGAAAACGACTCGCAGTGGCATCCGTGCTCTCGATGCGCCCGGAGACCTTGATCATCGATGAACCCACGACCGGCCAGGATTATCGGGATGGGATAGAGATGTTAAACCTGGTGCAGCGTCTCCATGAGTCTGGACACACCGTTTTGATCATCACCCATGACATGCTTTTGGTCGCTCGCTATGCCAAGCGCGTCATCGCCCTTCGAGATGGCCAGATCCTTCTTGAGGGGACCCCTCGAGAGGTATTCAGCTCGCCGGATCTGTTGCGCTCCGCCTTTCTGGCTCCTCCGCCGATTGCAAGCTTGGCACAGGCCTTGCCCGAGTTTTTCCCGGACACAGTGCTATCTGTGGATGAGATGGTGGATCAGACCCTGGTTGTGCTCAGGCAACACAAGGAGGGGATGCGATCATGATGGAATTCGTTTATCGGCGCTCTCTGATCCACGACCTGCATCCTCTGACCAAACTGGTCTGGTCGGTCCTCATCCTGATTCTGGCCCTGATGCTCGATTCTCCCTGGTATCTGGGTGGAATCATCCTGAGCGTTATTGCTGTTGGATTCATCGGCAAGGTGGGGAAAGAAACGCTGCTTTATACACTGGGGCTGCTGGTTTTGTCGGTGATCATCTTTCTGCTCCAGGTGTGGTTCAGGCCGGGAGGACGGGTTCTGTTCAGCGTGTTTCCATCTTCCTGGGCGGTGGTCGGCGGTTGGCTCCCTGTGACGGTGGGTGGCGTGCTATTCGGCCTGTCTATGAGTCTGCGAGTGCTCTGCATCGTCACTCCATTTTCCGTCATCCTGTGTACCACCCAACCTCGAGACATCATCATGGCCTTGGTGGATAAGCTGCACGTGCCCTACGATTACGCTTTCATGTTTACGACGACTTTACGCTTCATACCTGTTATCACGGCTGAAGTTAGCACTATATCCCAGGCTCAGCGGTCCAGAGCTTATGCTGTTGAAGGCTGGAACCCGATCCGCAGGCTGAAAGCATTTGCTCCCATTGCGATGCCTATTGTGTTTATCGCCATCGAAAAGGCTGAGCGGCTGGGCCTGTGTATGGACCTGCGTGGCTATGGCTCCAAAGGACGAACCTATCTGCGTTCTTTCATGCTGCGGTTCATCGACTGGGCTGTATTGACAGGGATGGCTCTTGTCCTGATCGGGGGCATCGTCGCGGCAGTCAGCGGGTACGGCCGGATGGTCATCCCAAAATGAATCGCAGACCGCGTTTTGGCAACCTCCTGGTTTTTCGTTCCGTTGACACCCCCTCATCCTGAAGTTGTTTAGGGATAGCTTTTCAAAAGACCGGCAGGAAAAACTATAATGAGCAGCACGGATGACGCGATGACTCGCAGAATGATCATCCGGTTTACTCAAACTCGGAGGCGTGAATGGACGATGAAAAGGAAGTGTTGACAAAATCCATCTCAGACAAGGAGCTGCGAAGACGATGGAAAGAAGTCTGGAAAAGGATGGGGCAAGAGAAAATCGATTTTCTGGTCATGCAGAATGACAATGAATGGCTGGGGGGATACGTCAAGTGGTTTACGGATGTTCCTGCTCGCAATGCTCAGCCTCACACCGTCATATTCCCTGTGGATGAGGAGATGACAACCATCACCCACGGCGGAAAGCCGCCGGGCGATGTAGGGCCACCCTCCTGGACTTTGAGGGGAGTCAGGCGTAGGCTGACAGCCCCCTTCTTTCGCAGTGCAGCGTTTACCAATACCTACGACGCAGAGCTTGCGGTGCAGGTCTTAGGGGGCAAAAAAAAGGCGAAGATCGGTATTCTCGGAAAGGGCACCATGTCTGCGGCCTTTTATGAGTACCTCTTGAAGAACCTGCCTGGCTCGACCTTTGTGGATGCCGCAGATCTGGTTGACCCCATCAAGGCGATCAAGAGCGACGAAGAAATCGATCTGATCAGAAAAACAGCAGCTCTTCAGGACCAGGCTATGGAACATGCAAAAAAAGCGATCCGACCGGGCAGAAGGGACTTCGAGATTATCGCAGACATCGTCCACCGCGTCACGGATCTCGGGAGCGAGGAACAGCTGGTCCTCGGTGGATCCGGACCCGTGGGACAACCGGTTGCCATCCGGAAGCGGCATTTTCAGAATCGGATGGTGAGGGAAGGCGACCAGTTCTCCCTCCTCATAGAAGTCAATGGGCCGGGAGGAATGTATACGGAGGCCGGCAGGGTCTTTTTCGTCGGCAAAGCGCCTTCCGAATTGACAGATGCTATGGAGGCAGCCAAAGAGATTCAGGAAGCGACTTTAAGGTTGATCAGACCGGGGGCAGATCCTGCAGAAATGTGGAGGGCCAACAATGTGTTCCTGGCCAGAAAAGGTTTTCTCCCTGAGAGCCGTCTTTATGCCCATGGCCAGGGATATGATTTGGTGGAGAGGCCATTGATTCGTGACGATGAACCCATGAAGCTCCAGGCGGGGATGAACATCACGGTGCATCCCACCGTGGGCTCTGACCGCGTGTGGGTCTGGGTATGCGACAACTACCTTGTCACCGAGTCCGGGGTGAGTGAGTGCCTTCACAAGACTCCAAAGGAGATTATGTCGGTCTGAAAAAAGATCATCTAGTGTGGGGTCCTAGAAGTCCCTTTACAAATAACACCGCGACTCCACCCGCTGCCGGGAGGCGGTCTGGAAGAAGACGTCCCGGGGTGCTCCGGCTCAGCTCAGTTTCGCGACGGATTTATGACTGAGGACACAAGCATCGGTCATTTTGCATTGAACATTGGACCAGCCGCACTCAGGGCTGAAATGTTTCCGATGATAAATGCCAAATGGTAAATGTGAAATGATAAAAGCGCGGGGAAAACTTCCAAAGGTAAACTTGCTCATTCTCGAGAAGCAGGCTGATGAGTACAAGCGGGCTCTCGGGCCCAAATTTCGCGAAGTTCGGATTCATGCCGCTGCCAAAGAGGAGGATGTTGGAGACTTCATATCGAAGGCGAACATCATCCTGACCTTCAAAATGTCTGATGAGCTTCTTCAGAGAGCCTCATATCTTCGCTGGATCCAGGCGCTGGCAACGGGTGTGGGTGCCCTAGTCCGTCTCCCTTCCCTGAAGAAGGAGGTTCTTCTTACCTCCCTTCGAGGAATTCATGGCCCCCAGATGTCCGAAATGGCTGTGCTGCTCATGCTCGCATTGAATCGTAATTTCCCCGAGATCATCCGGAACCAGGACAAGGGGATATGGAATCCATGGCCGGCTGAACTACTGTACCGGAAGAAAGTGGGGATCCTGGGACTGGGAGTGACCGGCGAAGCGATTGCCCGGAAATGTCAGGCCTTTGGGATGGTCGTCTACGGGGTCAAGCGTTCCAGGAAAGAGGGGGGCTGTGTGGACTACCTCTATGGACCTGAGGACCTCCTCAAGGTGTCCCGAGAAGTGGATTTCTTGGTTATCGTGGTTCCTTCGACATCAGAGACCTACAAGATGGTGGGAGCAAAGGTTCTTTCCTCCATGAAACCCACGGCTTTTCTCATCAATCTTGCCCGGGGAGAAGTCGTGGATGACGAAGCCCTGATTAGCGCCCTGGAATCAGGAAAGATTGCAGGCGCAGCGCTCGATGTCTTTTGTCAGGAGCCTCTGCCGCAGGGGCACCCTTTGTGGCGAATGAAGAACGTGATCATCACGCCTCACATCGGTGGAACAAGTACGATTTACGTGGAGCAGGCTCTCTCCATTTTCCAACAGAATCTCCGGCTTTTTCTGAAAGGCGAAACACACAACCTCATCAATCTCGTGGAGCACTAGACCCGCAGCTTACGATGCTCGAAGAGGTGTGAGGTTTAAGGATAAGAAGCTCTTTTTGGAGCATGAGGATGGGCGCTTTTGCTTGCGTATCGACGAGAAAGGTGTCTCACCGTGTGGTCGTCTTCCTCTTAAGGCCGAGATTGGATCCCTGATACACCATCATTTGCCCCCTTTCATCATTGTTTCGTTCTTTTTCGTCTTGAGGCATCCAGGGCGACGATAGACAGAGAAAAGGTAATGGCAAGACAAAAGGCGATAAGTGATAATGATTTTGCCGGCCGGGGAGGGGTAAGGTCATGCCGCGGACCATCCTAGTCGTAGAAGATAACCAGGAACTTGCCCATCTTTTAGAGATCCACCTGCGCGACCTATCATACGAGGTCGAACTGGCATTCGATGGCGATTCAGGCTGGGCCAAAACGGAAGCCAAGAAATATGACCTCATTATCCTCGATCTTATGCTGCCAGGGCTTGATGGAATGGAAATCTGCCGACGGGTGCGTAGCAAAGATGCTTATACCCCCATCCTCATGCTTACTTCCAGATCTTCCGAACTGGATAGGGTGCTCGGTCTGGAAATGGGGGCGGATGATTACGTGACCAAACCCTTCAGCGTCAGGGAACTCCTGGCCCGAGTGAAAGCCATTTTTCGCCGCGTAGATGAATTGAAATCTGAACGTCAGCAAGGGAAACAGGCTATCGTAAAGGCGAGAAATCTGCTCATTGATCCGGAAAGGAGACATGTATCTCTCAAGGGTAAGACCGTTGATCTTACGGCAAAAGAATTTGATCTCCTTCACCATTTCGCACAGCATCCTGGAAAAGTTTTCAGCCGTTCACAGTTATTGGATGTGGTCTGGGGGTATGGTCACGACGGCTACGAACACACGGTGAATTCGCATATAAATCGTTTACGAGCAAAGATTGAAGACAATCCCTCCCAACCCGAATACATTCTTACTGTCTGGGGCGTAGGCTATAAGTTCGCTGACATCGAGGACGAATAAAAGGTTGCCCATGTTTAGATCCTTGTATGCAAAACTGGCTGCTGTTTTGACGGGGTTGTTTTTTGTCGTGGGGCTCTCCTTTGTTGCCGTCACCGTATTCTCTACTGAAATGTATCAACAGGAGGTGAATCAAAAGCTCAACAGCAAGCTGGCAGAGCAGATCGTCGCTGAAAAGCTTCTTATGAAAGACAATCAGGTGAATCAGGAGGCCCTTGCGGAGATCTTTCATATGCTGATGGTGATCAATCCGAGTATTGAGATCTACCTCCTGGACCCGGCAGGAAATATCCTTGCGTATTCCGCGCCCCGAGGCAAAGTGAAGTTGAAACGCGTTGATTTAGCCCCTGTCAGGAAATGGCTTGAGGGGGACATGACTATCCCCATCCTGGGGGATAATCCTCGGTACCCGGATAGGCAAAAGGTATTCACGGCCGCCCGTATTCCCGAGCAGGGGAAATTGGAGGGCTACCTGTATGTTATATTAGGTGGGGAGCTCTATGACAGTGTCGTGCAAAGGCTGAAGGGAAGCTATATACTCAAACTGAGTGCTTGGATGATCACTGCAAGTCTATTGTTTGCCCTCGCCGCGGGCTTGGTAATATTTGCCCTGTTGACAGGAAGGCTCAAGCGGCTCGCGAATGTCATGGATACTTTTAAGAGGGGAGATACCGAGAAGAAGATTAGTCTACCCGCAAAGAAGAACGATCGCTCTGCCGACGAGATCGATCGGCTGAGTTCAATCTTCAAGGAGATGGCGGAGCGTATTGAAGAGCAGATGGAACAATTGCGAAAGTCAGATGCATCGCGTCGTGAACTGATTGCCAATGTGTCTCATGACCTCCGGACCCCTTTGGCTACGCTGCAAGGCTATATTGAGACCATGCTCATTAAGGAAAACCAACTGACAAATGAGGAACGGCGGCACTATCTTGAAATAGCGATAAGGCATTGCGCGCGCGTGAGCAAACTGGTCACCGAGCTCCTGGAACTGGCAAAGCTTGACTCTTATGAAGTCAGAGTGAAGCGTGAGCCCTTTAATTTGCGTGAACTCCTACAGGACGTGGTTCAGAAATTTCAGCTAAAAGCGGAAGAAAAACAAATTAAGATAGAAACTGACATCCAGGAAACACTTCCATTTGTGAACGCGGATATCGCTTTGATAGAACGGGTTATGGAGAATCTTCTCGAAAACGCTCTCGACTACACACCCCAAGGTGGTTCCGTCAGTCTTTCGTTAACACCCGAGGGAGAAGATATCTTGGTGAAGGTGAGCGACACGGGCTGCGGTATTCCAGAGGACCAAATGCCATACATTTTTGATCGCTTTTATCAATTGGAGAAGCGTCGCAGCGGCGAAGAGGGACATTCCGGCCTTGGGCTAGCCATAGCCCAGAAAATCCTCGACTTGCATGGAAAATCCATAACGGTTACCAGCTCACAGGGATCTGGCACCTCCTTCTCCTTTCATCTTCCTTTTATTTGATCCTGCCTAGTGTGGCGTCCCAGAAGTTCCTTTACAAATAACACTGCGGCCCTACCCCGCCGGGAGGTGGTCTTCCAGGCCTCAATAAATAGGTCGTAGGGGAGGGGTTTTAACCCCTCCCTTTGGACGGCACCATTCGCCTCATAGTCTTCTCCTGGATAGCCCCAGAAAAGAGTCTCTCCG
>JAHECH010000611.1 GCA_024641835.1 Deltaproteobacteria bacterium | reverse complement strand
GAGGGAATCAGCCATGTTCAGGCAGGAAAACTCAGGATCATCACTCTGTTTGCCGACAAGAGATTTCAAATGTTCCCTGACGTCCCGACTGTGAAGGAGCAGGGCATTGATTTCGCCATGGGGATGTGGCGCGGGCTGGTGGCACCCAAAGGGACGGCGCCCGATGTAATAAAGAAACTCCATGATGCCTTTAAGAAAGGTATGGACGACCCGTCATTCAAAGAAAAGGCTAAAGAAATGGCCGTGAATCTTTCCTATCTCAGCCCGAACGATTTCGGAAACCTGTTGGGCCATGACGACGAGTTCTACGGCAAGCTGGTTCAAGAGATCAAGAAGTGATGTCAACCGGAAAGGAGGTAAGACCATGAAAGCCCTTAGAATAGGTTTCATTTTCTCGATAATGGCTTTAGTCTGTTTCCTCTTCGCCTGTGCGGAGATGACTCCCACTGTCCAACCGGAGAAAAAGACAACGATTCGGATTGCTAGTCCGTTCAAATCGGGGACTATTGTGGTTGATGCGGCGGAGAAGTTCAAGGAACTGGTTGAGAAGGGGAGCGGAGGCCGGATTGGGGTGAACATTGACGCCGGCACGAAGGCGGAAATTGAAATCAATAAGATGAACAGAGCTGGCGAGCTCGAAATGCAGTCTAATGGGACGAATTTCCTGGAGCTCTATGCGCCCCCGTACTACTTCTTCACGGCTCCCTACGTCATGAAGGACTTCGATCACTACATGCGCGCCTGGAACGGCAAGCTCGGCCAGCAGGCGCGGGCGGAGCTGGAGAAGAACGACCTGAAGTACCTGGCGACCATCTACCGCGGGCTGCGGCAGATGACGACGAATAAGCCGGTGTACACACCGGCGGACGTGTACAAAATGAAGCTCCGCCTGCCGCCCATCCCCACTTGGATGGCTGTCTGGAAGGCCATGGGTACAGACCCAGTTGGCGTCCCGCTGCCCGAGCTCTTCAATTCACTTAAGACAGGTAAGGCCGAATCCTCGGAGGGCGACCTGCCGCAGATTGCCGGCTTCAAGCTTTACCAGGTCCAAAGCCATTTGATCATCACCAACCACCTTGTGCAGACCGCAGGAATTTTGATCAACAAGCCTTTCTTCGACAAACTGTCCAAGGCGGACCAGGACCTCATCGTCAAGGCCGGTAAGGAGGCAGAGGAGTGGGCTAACAACAAGATCAAGACCGACGAGCCGGCCATCCTGGTGGATCTCCAGCGCCAAGGCATGCAGGTGGTGATCCCGAACGCCGATTCCTTCCGGGCAAAGGCCAAATCGGCTGTCGACGAGCTGTTCAAAACCCAATGGTCGGTCACGACTTGGGCGGAAGTTCTGGCCCAGTAGAGGAAGAAACCCATGGGACGTGATGCTGAGATCCGGGAGAAAGAGAGAAGGGTCAGAGAATTCCTCCAGTCCAAAGGTCTCGTGGGAGTCTTTCTCAAAAGGCAGGCGAATTTTTCCTGGATGACGGGAGGGGGTCTCAATCTCGTGGGGATCACAACCGAGGTCGGGGCGACCTCCCTTCTCATCACGAAAGACGCCAAGTACGCCATCTCAAACAACATAGAAGCACCCAGGATGGTCAAGGAGGAAGGGGTTGAGGAGTTGGGATTCGCATCATACACCTTCCCGTGGTATGAGGACAAGGAAGCGGCGATTGTGCGAGACTTGGCCGGGAGCGGGCGGGTGGGATGCGACGTCCCGTTCCCGGACGCGGTGGTGCTCGCTGAGGAGATCGCTCGGCTCCGCTACTCTTTGACTCCGGAGGAGGTGGAGCGATACCGGTGGCTGGGAGAGAAGGTCTCCCTGGCCGTGGAGAGGACCTTGATGGATACGCGGAAGGGGGAGAAGGAGTCGGAAGTGGTAGGCAGACTCTCGAATGAGCTGTGGAAAGATCGTATCGACCCGGTCACCCTCATGGCTGCGGCAGATGACAGGGTGTACAGGTTCCGTCATCCTATCCCTTCGGAAAAACGCATCGAAGAGTATCTCATGGTGTCGGTGAATGCCAGGAAGTGGGGACTTATTGTTTCTCTTACCCGCTTCGTTCACTTCGGAAACCTGCCTGAAGACCTCAAAGAAAAATATCTCGCCAACGTTTTCATCGACTGTGCCTTCATGGCAGCTACCCGTCCGGGCATACCGGCCAGGGAGGTCCTCCGGCAAGGCGTCGATGCTTACCGAGAAAAGGGTTTTCCCGATGAATGGAAACTTCACCATCAGGGAGGGTCGATCGGCTACACGGGAAGGGACTACAGGACGAATTTCAACACGCCGGACGTTATCCAGGAGAATCAGGCCTTCACGTGGAACCCCTCCCTGGCGGGAACGAAGTCGGAAGATACGATCCTCGCCACGTCGAGGGGACCGGAAATGATCACCCGGCCGATTCTTTACCCAACACTTTCCTTGAGCGTTGACGGGATACCCTTTGTTCGCCCCGGCATCCTGGAGAAGGTTGAATAGGCTTCTGAGATACAAGAATCTCTTGCCTGAGACAACGAAGGAGCCTTTTCAGGAAGGGACCGCGGCATCCCTGTGGAGGAGTCGATGGCATGAAAAAACAAATTGTTCTTGACCTCATCAAGCGGGAGAAGCTGATTCCGGTGGTCCGTGTTTCCGCCCCTCAGGAAGCGATGGAAGTGGCGGAAGCCGTCAAGGCAGGCGGGGTAAGTCTCATCGAGATTACCATGACTGTTCAGGGGGCCATCGATGTGATCGAGGAGCTGAACCACAAGCACGGCGATGATATGATCATCGGCGCGGGAACCGTGCTCGATGCGGATACCGGCAGAGAGGCCGTTCTGGCAGGGGCCCGATTTCTCGTCAGTCCTAACCTGAACTTGGACCTCATCCATCTCGCTCGTCAAGCCGGCGTGGCGGTGATCCCGGGGACGATGACTCCAACAGAGATTGTAACGGCATGGAATACGCAGGCAGACATGGTGAAGGTTTTCCCGATTGCGCAACTGGGGGGACCGGAGTATATCACGGCTCTCAGAGGGCCCCTGCCCCAGATTCCTCTGGTCCCGACCGGCGGTGTGAACCTTCAGAATGCCGGATCTTTCATCCAAGCCGGGGCTACCGCCCTCGGCGTGGGAGGGGAATTGATCGATAAGAAAGCTGTGGCTGACAAGCGATTCGAGGTCATCACGGAAAACGCCAGAGCCTTTCTCAAGGCCATTCGAGAGGCTGGCGAAGAGATGATGAAAGGGAGGTGATGGAGAGACATAAATGGGTCGACATGAGGGGTAAAAAGCAATTCCGATAAACGTGAACTCTCAAAAAAGGAGGATGAAAACATGAAGAAGATCTTCGCCATCAGTGCTTTCATGGCCTTTTGTCTTATTGTTTTCCCAGCAAATTTTGCCTTGGCCGAGCAGGTCACGTTGAGGTTTTCCGACTGGCACCTCACAGAAGATGTGTGGAACAAATCCCTCAACGAGGGGATGGATATTTTTCACAAGCAAAATCCGAACATCAAAGTAACCCTTGAGCCTGTTTCCTACAAAGACAAAGAGACCAAGTACACGGTAGAATCCGCGGCCGGCCAGGCACCGGATGTGTTTCACGTTCACGCCTTCTCTCTGCCCATGTTTTTCAGCAAG
>JAHECH010000610.1 GCA_024641835.1 Deltaproteobacteria bacterium | reverse complement strand
CTCCGTGCAGCTTTACGATTTCTTCACAGATGCTCAGGCCAAGGCCGATGCCGCCTCCTTCTTTTGACCGGGACTTATCGGCCCGATAGAAACGGTCAAAGACCTTATCAAGATCTTCATCAGATATGCCAATCCCCGTATCTTTTATTTTCGTTATGATAAAATCGCTTTGTTTTGCTATGGCAATGTCAATTTTTCCATCCTGTACATTATATTTGATCGCATTGTCTAGGACATTTACGAAGAGTTCTAAAAGCGCCACCCGGTCACCGGGAACCAAAGCCTGCTCATTCGCCGCTAAGTTGATGATGATACCCTTCCGGGTAGCGAGAGGGGTTACTGCTTTCATCGCTTCACGGATCACTTCAGTTAAATCTGTGGGTTCCATCTTAAGCTCAATTTTGTCACTGCCTAATCGGGCCAAGGTAAGAAGCTTCCCGACAATTTCTGACATCAGGCCAGTGGCTTCTCCAATGGTTGTGAGGGCATTCTTATACTCTTCAACACCCCTTTCTTTCCTCAATGTAATCTCACTTTGGCTCAGAATGACCGACAATGGAGTCCTGAGTTCATGGGAGGCATCGGTTACGAATTGTTTCTGGCGTCTGAATGATTTCTCCAACCGATCGAACGTCTGATTAAAGGAAACCGCGAGCCCTCTCAGCTCCTTGGGTACATTTTGAGTAGGTATCCTTTCCGCAAGATTCGATTCTGAAATTCCCTTTATCGTGTCTGAAATGTGTTTTATAGGCGAAAGAGCCTTTCTTGCGATGAAAAAACCACCCGTCGCGGAGATAATCATGATAGAAAAGATGGAGAGGGAGAGGATAAGCCCATAATTTTTCATGAGGCCTACTTGCTCGTCGATGTTCTGAGCGCATTGGGCAATGAAGCCGGAAGCGTTGCGTTCTGCCGCAGAAACCTTTTTTTCGGGCTCGTCCTCGCCATAGTTCTTAAAACGGAAGTTGACCAGCCTTGTCGGCACACCATTCAGGTGAATGGTCTGGTAGCTTATCCGATTTTGGCTTGAGGGAAGCGGCAATTCAAGCTTTTCCAGGGATCTTGATTTTTCTATGGTAGTCCCGTCAAAGGTGCGTATTTGGAAGAAATTCTTTGCTTTGGGAGAGTTATACTCCCACATGATTTCATCAGAAAAGCTGAATTGGGTTTCACCGTTCTCATTACTGACCAGTGTGGCCAGCGCCTTTGCCCTGGACAGAAGGCTTGAATCGATGGATTCGTAAATGATCTTGCCGAGGCTGAGGTAAAGGAATATCCCAAGAACGGGTAGAATCATAAAGAGAACAGCGACATAGAATACGAGGACCCTCGCTTTTATCGAAGAAAGCATCACGTCATCCCTTTAGCACATATCCGGCGCCCCGCACAGTATGGATGAGCTTTGTTTCATATCCTCTGTCTATCTTGTTCCTGATACGGTTGACAAAAACATCGATTACATTGCTGTCAAGATCAAATTCATCGTCATAAATGTGCTCTGATATGTAGGTTCTGCTCAGGACCTTATTTCTGTTAACGGCCAAAAGTTCGAGGAGGGCATATTCCCTGGCTGAAAGCAAAATCTGCTTCTCCCCCCTTTTCACCTCATGAGAGGCCATGTCAACATGAAGATCTGCTATCCGGATAATAGAGGTCTTTGCTTCAGAATCCCGCCTCAATAGTACTCGGATCCGCGCAAGGAGTTCCTCGAAGTGGAATGGTTTGGTCAGATAGTCATCAGCGCCGCTGTCCAGCCCTGATACTTTGTCCGTTATTGCATCCCTTGCTGTGAGCATAAGAACTGGTGTACCAACCCCTGCCTTACGAACCTTCTTAAGGATGGTCATCCCATCGACAATTGGCAGCATAATGTCCAGGATGATGAGATCTGACGACTCATTTTCCGCCATGAAGAGACCATCCTCGCCATTATATGCCACATCTACGGCATAACCCTCCTCTTCAAGGCCCTTTTTGACAATATTAGCAAGGGCTTTTTCGTCTTCAACAACCAGAATCCGCATGGTCTCCTTTACCTCTCTCATCTCATCTCTTATCTTGCGTGACGCTCTCAGCGTTAAAGGTTTCGCAGCTCTTCCACAACAGGACGGCGAGATATGATCTTCATCCCAAAAATGGCAATGACTGTGGAAACAATAGCAGCTGCAGCCAAGGCCGCCATGTATCCCCATGGTATGTAGAGGTGCTCAGGCGGCGGGTCGAAGACTCCGGTTAATACCTTTACCAATATGTGAGCAATGCCAAATCCCAACAGGGTACCGATCACGCCACCCCCGACAAGGATCAATAAACCCTCACTCCAGATAAAAGCACCGAGCTGACTGCTCTTGGCTCCTAGAGCATCAAGAATTGCGAAGTTACGCCGCCGTTCAGTCAAGCCAAGAGCCAGGATCAACCCGGTTGCTCCCATTACAAGCAATACCGCAAAACCCAGCTCCAAACGAGTGAGACCATGAAGATTTACGGAGGTTAAACTGGAGCTGATCATTCGTTGTACTGAGCCGATATCTGTCACTTCAACCCCTGCAAGTGAAGAAACTACTTTTCGTGCTTTGGCAGCAAGTTCGGTCGCATTACCATCAGCCTGTAACAAGACGATTTCTCTTGCATCGGTTCCTGTTTTCTGCGCCAAATAGCTCGCATTAGCAACCAGAAAAGAATCTTTCGGTGCCGTCGGGAACTCACGGACTACACCTATAAATCGGAACGGAACCACATGGTACTGATGGTCTGTTGCAAACTGCAGACGAAGATTCAGTTGATCCCCTTGGCGAAGCTGGAAATCGCTCCTGGTTTCTTCGGAGACCAGCACTCCATCCGGCTGTTTAGCCAGATTTGAAAGGGTCGCCTGAGCATTTCCGCCGGCAAAATAGGCATTTGACATCTTGGTCGCCTCTCCTATATGCTCAGCATCAATTCCGTAAATGTCCTGAAGGTCCTTTCCTACATAAGCAAACCTGTGCATCATCGGCTGAATGGCCGCAACACCGGGCAATGCCTTCAGTTCCGGCAATTTACTGCCTGGCGCCGAAGCTGTGGAACCGCTTATTCTTACATCGGAGCCATTTGTCAGCTCTGCATCCACGCGCGACTGTACATTATAGGTTGTGTTGAAAATGGCTGTGGAAACGGCGAAGGAAACTGCCAGCGCAACCAGCACGACACCGCGGGTTATCAGGATGCGCTGGCGGCGAAGCGATGCAACAACCGGCCTGGAAAGATTTTTCGCAATAGGGCGTAGAAGTTTTGAAAGAATGCGATGACCGCGTTCGAGACCATTTTCCCAAAGACGAATAGATAACAGGACCCCGCCGATCCAGAGGAAGAGGGGCGCAATAAACGCCTCATAATGAACAGATATTAGCGGTACACCTTCCGGAGCCAGCACGACCTGGTAGCCCGCGCTTGCGGTCCGCCAGTACTCAAAAAATGCAATTCCCAGCACGATGAAGTCCAGATAGATCTTCTGCCACAGGGGTTTACCTGTCTGTCTCACCAATGCCTTTGAGGCTGCAACCGTAAAATGGCGCGCCTGTTTCCAGGCAGGGTACATCGTCGATACCAAAGCTAGAACAAAACCTGCTATCGCTGCACCGGCTATC
>JAHECH010000609.1 GCA_024641835.1 Deltaproteobacteria bacterium | reverse complement strand
CATTCTTTGAGAGCCTTATTGTCTTTATCTCGGTCTGCTACGCCGCGCGGTTTCCTCGGGAAACTTGTTATATAGATTCCGTTGTTTCGAGTCCTCTTAACCCTCTCGTTTCCAGGAAGTCTGTTTTCAACCAAACCCTCGAATTTTAGCCACGAGTCTGAAGCAATATCGGCCACATCTACGATTTCAAGGATGTTTTCAATTTCGTCCTTTGTTCGGTCTGAGACCAATATCGTGCCAAAGTCCTTTTCGCGGGAAAAGGTCCGCTCAAATCCTTTACCAGATAGATTTAGGCTACCTAGGAAATCCTTTTCTTCTCTTATTCGTTCTGATGTGACTCGGAATTTCTCTTCGATTATTCCGTGGATATCCAAGTAGCAGCTCTCTGCTTTTTGGATAATGTCATTTTCGTCCTCCAAGATGAGATTTATTTCTAGATTGTGTATTAAGCCGCCGTCTGTAAAATTTGAAGACCCTATAATAATGGAATCCGAATCAAAAATATAGAGCTTAGCATGAAGGTTCTTTACGGCCTTGATTCCAACGCCAGAAGCATCAAGTAATTGAAGACCGTTTATACTGCTTACACCTTTGAAGGAATCTGCTCGAGAAAAGCGTGTGATTAGCTCAGCATTTAGGTTCTTTTTTCTCACCTGAATGGCAAGTCTTTCTGCTGTGTGCTGCCCTATAAATGGAGAGATTATTCGAATTCTTTTCTGCACACCTTCTAACAGCTCGTCGAACTCGTCCTGGATAGCTACAGACAGCAGCCTAATCATCTGCTATGCCTCCTTTTTTCGTAGCCATACATCCGCCGTTCATCAAACTCAACTGACACTTCAAAATGGCACCGTAATGGATAACTCCAACGACATCTTAGGCGGAAGCGATGCATTTAGCGCAAAAAGTGATTTCGGAGTACTCCCCATCAACCAGCATCTCTTGTTGGATTCTTCCCATGAAATGGTAGCCAGAACAGTCTCTGCCACATAGGCTGATTTTGCTTTGTCTTGACAAATGGACTGGCGTCTTCTGGTATGGTTCTGCTACTGACTTCTGATACAGTGAGTAATGTAATTTCGACGTTACCAGGTTGGCATATTCTTCAATCTGTCTGATCGGCTTGCCAACTATCGTGTCCTCGCGAAGAGAGATTATGTGGCCTTTTGCCTGCAATAATACCTTTGCGTATAGTTCTCCGAATGTGCCGCTATTATAAATTTTGGGAACAGCCTTTGAGATGAATTGAGATAGATGCTGCTTGCGTTTTTGCGTATCTACAATAATGAAAAAATGTACAATTTTCTGTGAATAGCCATTTCCCCCTGGAAGATGAACATGAACAGCTTTCTTAATGAGCTTTGTTGGCAATGGGGTATCCACTTGACTCAACCACTGGTTCTGGCTTGAATTCCTCTGGATGAAGGAGTTCCCGAACACCTTGGAGGAATTCGAACGGCAATTTTCGACTGATGAAGCATGCTTAGATTATCTACGGCAGCTGCGCGGGGGTGAGGGATTCAAGTGCCCCCGATGCAGGGGCTCAAAACACTGGCCGATGAAACGCGGTCTTGAAAAGTGTGCAAATTGCGGATACCAGGTTTCAGTACTTGCTGGCACGATCTTTCACAGAACACACCTTCCCTTACGCACCTGGTTTCGCGCAATTTGGTGGGTTACCAATCAAAAGCATGGTGTCAGTGCCCTTGGGCTCCAAAGTCTACTGGGACTGGGAAGCTATGAAACCGCCTGGGCATGCCTGCAAAAGCTAAGAAGAGCAATGGTGAGGCCCGGAAGAGACCGTCTCACAGGCACAATTGAGGTCGATGAGACCTATGTGGGAGGAACTGAGCGCGGTAGCGGCCGTCGACATCTCGGAAACAAAGCCTTGGTGGTAATGGCAGCCCAGGTTGACGGAAAAGGAATCGGTCGCATCCGCATGGGCTGCGTCGAAGATGCTTCCGCATCCAGCCTTCGTTCCTTTGTAGAAGGAGCAATTGAGGCAGGATCCACTGTTATAACAGACGGTTGGGAAGGCTATGAATGGCTCAAAGAAGGTGGCTACCATCACAAGATCCGATCTATTCGCGCCACTGGCAAGTCCGCAGTATCCCTTTTGCCTCGGGTGCACCGCGTAGCTTCGCTTCTAAAAAGATGGCTTCTGGGTACTCACCAGGGAGGTGTATCGCGGGACCATCTCGCCTACTATCTCGATGAGTTCACGTTCCGTTTCAACAGACGGACATCTGCCTCACGAGGCAAGCTGTTCTATCGTCTTCTGCAGCAGGCCGTTGTTGTTTATCCGCACCCGATCAAAACACTGACAAGTCAAAGTTTTAACCTACACAAGGGTAGTTGAGTTATGTGGATACCCCATAAAAACTTAATGGGGCCGCCAACCAACTCTTTTACTACTGGATCGAAGAATAGCCGTGTTTTTTTAAGCTGGTATTGTTCAATCAATCGGCAAATTGCCGTACCCAGTGCAGTTCTGCTAACAGTCCGTTTCGCCATATTATTTCCTGCGTAATATAAGCCGCGCTGAAGGCGCTACCGGCGGAACGCTTCGAGGTGGGAACATGGAAACCCGCCAAAGTGCACGAGGACCGCTTTATCTCCATGGAACGCAGATACTACGCCGTGCTTATTTATCTGCCACATGAACCTGGCGATTGTGTCCAACACGCCTCCTGAGTTATTAGTTGACGTGGCAACTATAGAGACAATAAGTTGTCTTGTCAACCTATTTGATAAAGGAGCGTCGCTACGCGCGAGAAGATCCTTTTGGCCTTTGACCAGGGTTTTCGCGAGCTTTTTGGCCCGATTTATTATCGCTTGGATAATCCGGAGTAATAATAGATTTCTATACTCATCAGGAGCCTCTTTATTGTTCTATGCATGGTGTAAAATTCTTGTTGGGGGCCGTGGTATTGTACATTGGATGAGTCGAAGGGCAATATGGGTGGGCAAGGTGATCCCTAAAGAATGAATATCTTCACAGACCACATAGAATTGCCGACAACGCGGCCCTTCAACTGGAAGGTTTTTCTGATCGTTTTTGCAGGCACAGTCATTGGGATTATAGCCGTTATTCCCTATGCGCTGAGTCTGGAGTCTGCCGCACCCAAAACGATAAGCCACAACATACCTTTGGGATTGCTTTTGGTGCTTCAAGTGTCGCAGAATGCCATCCTCTACGGTGTCCTGGCCGGCATTGGGCTATTTCTCGCCTGCCGGATCGGGCTGGGTCTACCGTTTACCGAGGGCTGGCTTCAGAAGGAGCCTATTCGGGGTCGCTTTCGGCGTGTACTCGTTTTTTCGATTGCGGTTGGCCTCCTGGGCGGCCTGATCATAGTCGGGCTTGATCAATGGGTTTTTGGACCGTTGATGAAGACGATGCTCCTGAATCTCAACATCACCATTCCGGCGGGCACCGTCCCTCCCGCCTGGCAAGGGCTTCTGGCTTCTTTTGAGGGCGGTATCAGCGAGGAAGTGCTTCTGCGCCTCTTTGCACTGACATTGCTGGCGTGGCTGGGCAGCCTTGTGAGCCACGATGCTCAGGGGCGGCCTTCGCTGGCTATATTGTGGCTCGCCAATATTCTGGCGGCCGTGTTGTTTGGGATC
>JAHECH010000608.1 GCA_024641835.1 Deltaproteobacteria bacterium | reverse complement strand
TTCAGTGACTTATCCATGGGGGAGTTCTGCCCCCTCCCACTGTTCCCCTCGACTTCGCTCGGGGCCAGGGGTTTCCCCCACAGATAAGTCACGAAAAGGACAGCGGCCTCCCGCCAGTCACTTCAGAAAAGGCGCCCATGCCCGTTGGAGCGCAGTGCTCCTCAAGGGCTGCTTTGCAGCCCGCTCTTCGAGCGGTGTCAGGGGCGCTCGGTCCGACTGTCGCGGTTGACAAAGGAAGAAGCCGGTGTTAACTAGAAAGTTTAAAGTTCTGAGAAGGAAAGGAGAGTTTCCATGTCGGATCTATTGCAAGTAACGGACGAAACCTTTGAAGCCGAGATTGTGAAGTCGGATCTGCCTGTCATGGTTGATTTCTGGGCAGAATGGTGCGGGCCCTGCCGCATGGTTGCCCCTGTGGTTGAGGAATTGGCCAAGGCTTATGCGGGCAAGATAAAAGTCGCCAAGATGGATGTGGATAAGAACCGCCAGACACCGGCCAAATTCGGAATCAGGAATATTCCCACCCTTATCCTCTTTAAGGCCGGCAAGGTGGCCAATACCATCATCGGCGCTCAGCCCAAGAGCTACATTGAAGGGGAATTGAAGAAGCTTCTTTAGAATGCCTAAAGTGAGAGTAAGTGCCTAAAGTGTCTAAAGTGCCTAAAGTTGGAAAAACAAAAAAGCGTAATCACGAAAGCACGAAATAGAGAAGCCACGAAAGAAAAATAAATGCCTAAAATGAGAAAGGCAAAAACATAATCACGAAAACACGAAGAAGTGCCTAAAGTGCCAAAATTAAAAAAATAAAAACAGCAAACACGAAAACACGAAAAAAGAAAAAAAGAAAGAAGAGAAGTGGCTCCTGAATCCGTCAATCCCATGTATGACGTCATCATCATAGGAGGAGGGCCCGCAGGCCTCACAGCAGGCCTCTACAATGCCAGAGCCCGCCTGAACGTCCTTCTCCTGGAAAGGCTTGCGCCGGGGGGACAGGTTCTTACGACAGACCGGGTCGAGAACTATCCTGGATTTCCTGACGGCATTTCAGGCTTTGAACTCATGGATAGGATGAAGACGCAAGCAGAGAAGTTTGACCTCAAGATCCGGAACGACGAAGTGATGAAGCTGGAACTCTCCGAAAAAAGAAAAGTGGTCGTGACGAGCAGCGGGCAGATGGAATCCAAGGTGATCATCCTTGCCTGCGGTGCGAGCTGGAAGAAGCTGGGTGTCGAGGGCGAAGACCGGCTGATGGGCAAAGGAATCTCCTTTTGTGCCACCTGTGACGGGCCCTTTTATCGGGATCAGGAAGTGGCTGTTGTCGGTGGAGGGGATACGGCGGTCGAGGAGGCTGTTTTCCTGACGCGGTTTGTGAAAAGGATATATCTCATCCACCGAAGGGACAAACTGAGAGCGACGAAACTCCTTCAGGAACGAGCCATGGCAGAGGACAAAATCGACTTCATCCTGGATACGGTCCCCTTGAGGATCCTGGGAGAGAGCGATGTTGAAGGGATTGAACTGAAGCAGTTGAAAACCGGCGATATTCGCCAGAAGGCTGTCAGAGGCGTTTTTATTTTTGTCGGCACCGTACCGAATACAGAACTCGTCAAGGGCCTGGTAAAACTGGATCAAAACGGTTTCGTCATAACCGATGACAATATGCAGACCTCCATGCCCGGCGTATTTGCCGCTGGAGACATTCGCTCGAAGCTGTTCCGGCAGATCTCCACGGCAGTAGGCGAAGGCGCGGCCGCCTCTTATTCGGCCGAAAAATATCTCGAAAGCCTCCGTTGAGGATGAACGGATATGGGGCTGGGTAGGTCAGGGAGGATAGGAAAATGAGACGTCAATCAAAGTCTTTTGTGATGACCTTTTTCTTCATGCTGGGCTTTTTCCTCCTGGTGAACGGCTGCTCCACAGTGAGCAAGTGGTTTTCCGGGGAAGATGAAGATGCGGATGTGGGTCAGCTCATGAGTGATGGCACGGATTACCTTGAGAGGGGATCCTATAAAGCGGCCATCGAGGCTTTCCAGAAAGTCAAGGATCGGTATCCCTACAGCAAGCTTGCGATTACGGCTGAGTTGAAAATGGCTGATGCCCTCTATCTATCAGAGGAGTATGACCAGGCCCGCGATGCCTACGACCAGTTCGAGAAGCTCCATCCCAAACACGGGGAAATCCCTTATGTCATCTACCAGAAGGGCATGTGCCAGTTCAAGCAGATGACGACGACGGACAGGGAGCAGGGGCATACCTTGAAGGCAAAAGAGGAATTCGAAAGGCTGATCAGCCGGTATCCCCGCGATGTCTACGCTGACAGGGCGAAGAAAAATCTGCGAAAGTGTCTGATCTACCTGGCAGAGCATGAGGTGAATGTGGGGAACTTCTACTTCAAGCAGGGCTTCTACGGCGCAGCTCTCGCGAGGTACACCTATGTCATTGAGAACTATCCGGACCTCGGGGAGTACAGCGAGGTCCTGGAAAATATCAGCAAATGCAAGCAAAAATTAGCTGCTGAAACCAGCCTCAAAGAAGCCAAGAAGAGCCGCTGGCCCTTCTCTATCTGGAGATGATCTCTTCCACAGCCTCCAAGGCCCGTCCAAGTTGCTCCGGCTGGCTGCCTCCTCCCTGGGCCATATCGTCCCGGCCTCCTCCCTTTCCGCCGACCATTCCTGACAGGCGGCTGATAATCTGACCTGCCCTGAACCGGCCTGTGAGGTCATCGGTGACCATGCACAGGAGCATCGCCTTTTCATCCTTCCGCGCGCCCAGCACGATCACTCCTGAGCGGAGCCTTTCCTTGATCCGGTCGGCGAATTCCCGAAGCTCTTTTGGAGAGTCTGCTTCGACCTGACGCACCAGCAGTCGCATGCCGTTGATCTCCTTGACTCCTTCGAGCAGGTCGGAGGATTTGCTGGAGAGCAGTTTTGATCTCAGGGATTCGATCTCCCTCTCCCGTTGCTTTTGCTCTGCAAGCAGCTTCTCAAGCCTGTCTCTGACCTGATCAGGGGAGGTCTTCAGAGCGGAAGCAATGCCTTTCAGGCTTTCCTCCTCGTTTTGAACATATTCAAGGGCCGCTTTTCCCGTGACAGCCTCGATACGGCGGAGGTTGGCCCCCACAGCGCTCTCGCTCACAATCTTGAACAGCCCGATGTCTCCTGTTCTGGCCGTGTGGGTCCCGCCGCACAATTCCATGCTTACCCCTTCCCCTACCTTGACGAGGCGCACGACTTCTCCGTATCTCTCTTCAAAAATGGCCATGGCGCCGGTCTTCATCGCCTCTTCTCTTGAGAGAACCCGGGTGGAGAGGGGATGGTTTTCACGAATGTAGCGGTTGACGAGCCGCTCCACCTCTGTCAAGGTTTCCTGATCTACCTGAGCGAAATGACTGAAGTCGAAGCGGAACCTTTCCGGTGAGACAAGAGAGCCCGCCTGTTTCACATGCGACCCGAGGACTTCCCGCAAGGCTGCATGAAGCAGATGAGTGGCCGTGTGGTTGAGGGCAGTCGCCCTCCGGTCCTCTTCATTCACCTGGGCCTCGACCTGATCCCCTTTTGAGAGGGTGCCGCTTCGAAGGGTTCCCTTGTGCACGATGAGGTGATCCCCGAATTTCATCGTATGGGTTACCTGTAACCTTGTCCC